>NZ_JABEPJ010000005.1:0-267143 GCF_013002825.1 Pseudoalteromonas sp. NEC-BIFX-2020_002 | reverse complement strand
TTACCTTTGGCCTCGATGAACTTACGGCGTATATGGGCTAGACATGCAACCAGTGTTGCCTTCGTTTGCTCGTATGCTTTGTAGCCGTCAACGTGCATGTAGCCTTGATAACCGTCAAGAAAATCAAATAAATAGGACAGGCACAATTTTTTTGCAAAAATTATAGTATCAACTACTGTTATTACATACAGTTCAACTAAGGTTGATATTTTATGACTCGCGCAAGAAAAAAGCTGATTGATTTAGCATCGACATCTTATTATCACTTAATCTCACGATGCGTGAGACGTGCATTCTTGTGTGGTGATGATAAATACACAGGTAAAAACTTTGATCACCGTAGGGCGTGGTTGGTAGAGCGAATTAAGTTATTAAGTAGCGTGTTCGCTATTGAAATTGCCGCCTACGCGATTATGAGCAATCACTACCACCTTGTTGTGAACGTTAATAGACGTCAAGCACTTGATTGGTCAGATGATGAAGTAATTGAACGCTGGTATCTACTTTATAATGGCCATGTTTTAGTCGACCGCCACTTAAAAGGTGAGCAGTTAGATAAGCCAAGTTTGCTCTTTTTCAATGAGATCATCGCTAAATGGCGAGAAAGATTGTATGACATCAGTTGGTATATGAAAAACCTCAATGAGTACATTGCCCGCGAAGCCAATAAAGAAGATAACTGCACGGGCAAGTACTGGGAAGGGCGCTATAAGTCACAGGCATTATTAGATCAAACCGCAGTACTCAGTTGCATGGCCTACGTTGATTTGAACCCCATAAGAGCAAATATAGCCGATACGCTTGAAAACAGTGATTTTACCTCAATTCAAGAGCGTATAGCGCATTTCAAAGCCTTTACCATAGACACGGTTAAAGCGAATAAGCCTCTCAAACAAAAAGATACTGTTCAACATGAAAGTCAACCAGCACAGCTAAAGCTATTTGGTGGTAATCATATTAAAGGCACGATCCCCTTTGCATTACTGGATTACATTGAATTAGTCGACTGGAGTGGCCGCCACATAGCTCCAAAGAAAAAAGGGCATATCAACAACGCAGTGCCAAAAGTGCTCCTGACGTTGAATATAGAAGAAGCGCAATGGCTTGAATCAATTCAACGTTTTAGGCAGCAGTACTCAAATTTTGCAGGCAGCAAACAACGGTTAAAGCAGCAAGCCGCCAGCAACGATGTAAAATGGTACAAAGGCGCAGGTTGAACAGTTGCATCTTCATTGGTTTGTTTAAAAAACACGTTATTAAACAAAGTGTCGACCTCGATTTGCCTTTTATACCTAAAATTCCTGCCAAGCAACTGAATTCTAAGTGCTGTAACTAACACTAACAGTGCGCAAAAAATAATGATACGGTTACCTACGATGGTAGAGGTGCAAAATTTTCTGGCAAAATATATGCCTGTCCTTTTTTACTTTCTTTTTTACTTTCCACAAATGTTTGCCTTAAAAACTTAGGAAACAAAGATGACGCCCATCCTAAATTTTGTAGCTTAATCGGTTTGACGAGTTACTGGCAGGTACACTTTACTAGACGCTTACAAATAACCATTTGATGGGTGAAATGAAAATAACGCAGTAGTAAAAGATAAATTCATAACCTAAAAGTAAATTTAGTGGAGTAGCGGTGTCGGTTCAATTAGAGTGGTTGTCTAATTTGTTGAGGAGAGTCATCACATGCGAGTGATTTGTTGAACTACTTGATCTTTTATGCGTAATGTAACCGACCTATTGAGCTCTTGTAATTCGATTACGGCCAGTATTTTTTGATTTATATAGCGCTTTATCTGCAGCTTCTATTAATCCTTCGCTAGTATCTGCATGCTCAGGAAAAGATGCAACACCAAAGCTAGCGCTTAGGGGAGGTATCTTTTTAGTATTTATTGTTAAAACATTATTATTTACAGTGACTCTTAATTTTTCAGCGATCAGTTCAGCTTGATTAATAGTACAGTTTGGTAAGAGTATTACAAACTCTTCACCTCCATATCGACATGCGTAATGGTCATCATGTATAGCGGTACCAAATATTTTTGCGAACGTCTTTAGGGCCTCATCTCCACCAATATGCCCGTATTCATTATTAAATTGTTTAAAATGATCAATATCAGCTATAACTAAACTCAATGGAGTGGTTGTGTTATTTGCATACTCTAATTTTTCTTCTATCAACTCATCGAACTTACGTCTGTTCAGTAATCCTGTTAGGCCGTCTATCATTGCTGCAAACTCAAGCTCTTTACGTTGTTCTATAATAGTTTTTTTCATTGCATTGAATGTATTAGCAACGTTTGCCATTTCTAAAGGGATACCGATATTTATAGTATGCTTGTTATCTCCTGTCGCAAATTTTGAAGCACCTTCAGTGAGCTTACCTAAGCTACTTATTAAAGAGCGATTTATAATTATTAAGCCTATAATTCCGAATAGAATAGATAAAAATAAAACATATAGATACAACTTTTCAGCTGAAATTAAGGCATCAATCGATTGTTTATGTAGCCTATCATTTTCCGATTGTATACTTCCATAAATTAAACCTAAAGTGTGGCCTAGTGATTCAGTCTTACTCTCAAATTCAATAATTTTTTGGCTAGACTTATGATCGCTCATAGTATTGTATTGAGAGTTATTTAAGATAAAACGAGCTTCTTTATCGATAGTTTGCCATTGTTTCTTAGCCCTAGAAATTTCCATTAAAGATTCAGTGTTTATAATTTCTGAGGCTAGTTCTAATTTGCGAAATGCACTCTTAATTTTTAGTGCTTCATGTTCATATTTTGTCTTATAAGCTAATTGTTTACTAACAAGGAAATCAGTTACCGATGCGGACATGCCCCAGGTTGCTTGCTGTAACTGATTTATAGGAAAGAAAATGGCTTGCTGCTCTTCTGATAAGGATAAGAGTGGGTTGACTACACGTTTATTAATATATGTGTAAGTTAAAATCGAAAATATTAAAAATGGTATAATTGTTATCAATAACCCTGACATTAACCAAAATCGAAGGGAACGCTGCTGCCAAAAAGCTATTATTTTATTGTACATTAAGACTTAACTCGAAATTTTTATGTGGAATTAATACAATTGTAGTTTACGATTTACTTGTGTAAAGCATTCACTCTTCAGGAGCACAGTCACACCTTTTTTCTGAGCATCAAATCAATCGAGTCGTTAGCCTGTTGCGTACAGTATGTGGGTGCTAAAAACACCAAAACCAAACTCAGATGGTTTACAAAATTTATGGATATACTTATTTACAAAGACAAGCCCAAATTGTATTCAGTGGTGTCCATAAAATAAGGTATCAGCATTTGGCTATGAGTTTCGTAAAGCTATTTACTACTAACACCTAAAAACAAAGCTCTGAGAATTATTTACACTGTTATTCGTAAAAGTTGCAATTAATTGATTTTTGTGTGCAGTTTTACATACTGATATATTAGTTTATATTTTTAAGTTGTTGATTTTATAATGTTAATTCTGTTTTTTCATTTCTGGTTCAACATTTGCTTCTAATAAATTCATACACAATGTTTAAACTTAAAAAGGAGTTATTATGAGTAATGTTATAACGGGTTTATTTGAGAATGCTTCAAAAGCAACATTAGCAATCTATAGATTAGAGGCGCTAGGTGTTTTAAATTCAGAAATTAGCATCGTTGCCAACGATTCTTACACAAAAGATGATTTTGCTGTTGATGAAGGCACAAAAGCTGCTGAAGGCGGCATAATTGGAGCTGCATCAGGCGGCGTATTAGCGGCAATTGTTGGTGGTTTGACTGCTGTTGGTGTTGTGGCTAGTGGCGGAACTGGATTGATCGTTACTGGTCCTGTAGTGGCGGCTCTTGCCGCTGGCGGTGCTGGTGCCGCTGCCGGTGGTACAGTAGGTGCTATCATTGGTGCTTTTATACCTGAGCATGAAATCAAATATTATGAAGATGCCATTGCCAAGGGATCAGTTCTATTAGGTGTTAAATATACCAGTGAGAACAAGAGTGATATTGAGGACGCGCTTAAAAATGCAGGTGCTGAAAACGTATCTACAGCATAAGGTAAGTACATTTTTTGCGTGCGAATAGCGTGCATATTACCTAAGGATGCGGAGGAGCTAGTTATAGCTTCTCCGCTTTTTTTATTGTTTATAAAAAATAGAGTAACGATATAAAAAGAGCATGTTGACTCTCCCATCTAATGTTACCTCACCATTGGATGATATTTACGCTTATTATTTGATTGCAAAAAAAAATTTACATAAGTTAATCTGTTAGGGTGGTTTATTTTAGATTGATTTATTTAATGCAATTATCTATATTGGTCCGGTAAGTGTTACATAAAATAATAAAAGTAAGCTAAAGCAATTTGGCATATCTAATCAATGAGTAACAAAGCCCATGGATACTAATACTTCACTTTCGCAGTCCGCCAAGCATTTGAAAAAAGTTATTCCTATGATGTCGAGCTTTAAAATACCGTTTACCCCAGTCAATTATGCGATTTGGTATTGTTATGTATTAGGCCGTAACTTAGAGTTTAACTTACGCCTTGATAATATATTAAAAAGCTACAAAACCTGCCCAGCAGATAAAGCTCGCGCATTATTTGATGAATTTTTATCAGATAAAGATCTCGCTTTGTTTTATGAGATCTCTACGAGCTTTCAAGACACTATTGAAGATGTAAAAGAAGACATTGATAAAACACTTGCAACTTCTCAAGGGTTTTCGGCATTTCTATACCAGTGTAATTCGGGACTGCAGGGCATTAAGAATAATAGTGTTGAGTCATATGATGAAGTGCTTGGTATTGTCGATCAACTCACGGAAGAATCAGTGCTTATGCAACAAAATGCGTATTCATTTCAGAAAAAGTTAGAAAGTGCCTACGCAGAGATATCAAATTTAAAACAAACACTTTTAAGTACTCAAGAGGCTGCTAATACTGACTCGTTAACGGGGTTGTATAACCGAGGTCGATTTGACCTTGATATCGCTCATTTTTGTAATGAGGAAGCGCCATTAGGAATGAACCATGCATTGATATTTATAGATATTGATCACTTTAAAAAATTTAATGATGATTTTGGACATCAAAAAGGTGACGATGTACTCAAAGTCGTTGCTAATAAAGTACTTAATGCATGCGGTGATTCGTTTAAAGGATATCGCTATGGCGGTGAGGAATTTTGCATTTTAGGTGATTTTTCAGGTATTTCAAATGCATTAAACTTTGCGGAAAGACTTCGTAAATCAATTGCAAAGCTCTGCGTTAAAAGTAAGAAAAGTGATAAAAAACAGCGAGCTATATCAGCCAGTTTTGGCATTGCATTGATCGAAGAAGGTAATACTACACCGGCTTTTATTGAGCGTGCGGATAAAGCATTATATTTAGCCAAAGCATACGGAAGAAACCGTGTAGAAATAGCATAAAATAGTTGTTGCCTTAACTCAATGTGAGTCAAATACTATTACACAAGCGAGGGGGATTTTGATTACTTTGGCAAGTATTCAAAATGGCGGAGTACTGTCTTGTTAGAGTAAATAAAAGCATTAACTCAACGTCACATCTGATTATTAATTTATTACAGTGATTTCCAATTAATGGCTTCATTAAGGGATTGAGTCAAAATTGGTGATCAGTTATGGTTGATACATCAATAAAAATAAATTTTAAATGAGTAACTCTGTAGGCTCGTTAAATAACTCAAGGAAGGTTGACTATGTTTCAAGGTTTTTTCAAAAGACGTAAAATCAAAAAATACGCTAGAAGCCTGCCTTTAGTCTTGAAGGCACAATACGGATATAAAAAATATTATACTCAAGCGCAGGTAGATAGTGTTATCAAACGAAAGAGAATTGGTAATCACAGTAGTACGGATGTGATCGATAACTGCTATGCATATGCAATGTATTGTTCCCCAGCAGAATTTAAAAATATTTATGATAGTGCTGGCGAGTCTTGCGATTATATTGCTATGCGTAGTGATGTATCTGATACTTTATTTAACGGAGTATCTGATTTTTCATTCGCCACACTTTTAGCCGAATCATCAAATTCAGCGTTAAATTCTTCGGGGAGTTTTGGAGGCGGAGATGGCGGTACAGATGGCGGCGGGGGAGGTGGTGATTAGTCGTCACTCAGTAATATACCCAAGCCACCTCAAGATGCAGTTTCAGTTGGAGTTAAAAGCGATTTAGGCAAGGCATTGATTGCAAATAATGGTTGTTCCCTTGTTAAAATCAATAACGCTGTATAAATCGCTTTTAAACCAACCCGTTGGGCGTTTCACAGGCGCTTACTCTCAGCGTTGTTACTTTTTAAAAGGGATGACCATTGTTGCAAAGTAACGCCTTGATATTAAACACCTGTGAAACGCTGAAGTCTGTATCTTGAGGCGGCTTGGGTATATGATACTCCTTGTTTTTTAAGGAGTTGGTACTTCGGGCTTTCGGGTTCGTAAGCCCAAATCTCATGCTACTTTTTATAGCGACAAAAAATGGCTCTGCGTAGTCTAAGTCAATAGTAATTATTACACTCCATAGGTAGGAGCAAGTTTTGTCTAAATTATATTTATTTTTAACGGTGCTTGGCATTGCTATTCCTTTTGGTGCATTTATTCCTTGGTTGGTAAATAATGGGTTAGATTTTACGGCTTTATTTTATGCTGCAGTCATTAACCCAATTAGCATTTTTGCTTGGTTAGATGTGTTAGTTGCTGCTTTGGCATTATTAATATTTATCGCTGTAGATGGTAAAAGAAACAAAGTTAAATACCGCTGGTTGGCAATTCTTGGAACGTTATCTATTGGCGTGTCTTTTGGCTTTCCTTTGTATTTATATTTAAAAGAAAAGCAGTATTTAGATTTAAAAAAGGCCTAAGTAGGTGTGGGGGGGGAGTTGGGTGAGTTTTTATATTTTTACTCCACAGGTAAGCAAACCTCTTAACCTGAAATTAGGCTGAGAGGTTTGTATTATTAAATTAGCGCCCGCCGGCATCTAACCTTGAGCGTTCGGTATTTTCTACTAAAACACCAGCCCCTAGTTTATTTATTTTTTGCCATGTACTTTCATCTATCTCAATACCAAAATCGACTGATTTTTCTTTGTTTTTTTCAATTTGCTTAGGTGTAATAATCAAGCTATCACTGCTTTGCAACGACGAGGTTAGGTCAACACGTGAGCTGCATATAATGGTGAGTGCTTGCTTATCTTCACCATTGGTTATGAGATTAGTAACTGCTTGACTATAACTTGGGTAGCGTTTGCCTGAGCAAATAGCTGCGGTGTGCTCGGTGACGGTATCGCTGCCATTTTTCCAATAAGCGGCTGCGCTGATCCCTCTACGGCCTCGGTCTGTTAGTGCTTTGAGAACAAACATCCGGTTATGGCAGTTATGTACTGTGACTGTTGCAATTCCTACCTCAAGTGCTTTTGCATGAGCAAGATCAACGGCGGCGGCAATGCAATTAAGTGCGCTGCGGTGATGAGCATCGATGATGGCTGAGGTGCTATCTTCGTAAATTACATTGCTTAATGGTTTGTCAAAATCATTACAAATGTAGGGGAGCGCATGTTTAAGTTCAGTTAAACCATTTAAACCATGTTTTTCTAGCCATAGCACCATGTTTGCAGCGTCTTCGTAATTGCCAACAAAATAGCCGCTTGCTTCAAAGCACCTGCGTAAAGAGGCTTTAAATTCATTCATTGAAATATTCACAGTATTTTCCTCATTGCTTTGGGATCAATGGCATAAACCAATCATCACTAAATGGTTTACCGATGTCTTCAAGTAATGGTGCACCTTGAAACATAGTGTTTCTAACCCATAATCGTGAACGAGGGTCAAACTTACTTACACCAAAAAAAGCGAGTTTGCAGCGCAGTAAATGCATTGGCAGTACGTTTTTATCAAGTAAATTTGCCTGGATATCACCATACACACAACGGTCCATACCTTGAATGCGTCTAACAATTCCGCGTAATTTTGGGTGAGCAACCATGAAGCGGGCGGTTATCTGACTTGGGTTTGCTGCAATGTAGTCAACCAAGATGTTATAGCATTTTCGTACAGCGTAACCGACGGCTAATGCCATGGCTTTCTTTTTACCTTCTACGTCAGCAATACTGCCTAGGCGCGGCTCCATTTTTTCTTCTGATCGATACCAGTAGGTTTCGCGCGCGCCTTCTGCGTCAAAGTCAATCGCCAACGCCCAGTCATAACGGCGTTCAATTACCGCTTTTAATTGGTGTAGTGGCATCAGTGGATCTAAATCAAGGTTTTCATCAGCGCAGTGAAAATCTTCTAGATCATCAACCAGTTCAGGGTAAAGTTCGAGCATAACTGAGACAAGGATCTCTTGGCTTTGCAGCGAGCAGTGCTGCTCACTAAAGGCAATTAATTCATTCCAGCTAGTAAAATTAGTGACTACCTGCTCAGTTAGCTTATTCATTTCTTGGGCGAGTACGATGTTGTGTTGAGTTTGCTGCTTATCTTCGGTGATTGTTTCATGTGTATGTTGCGCACAACGTTTTAGTAGTTCAAGCAGTGTTGTTTTGATTTGTGATGTAATAGCACCGAGTGAGCGAATACGGGCGAGTGCTAATTCGCGCATTTCAATCCATTGGTTAATTAACACAGGATGATTAACTAAGTAGGGTGCCATGCCAAGGCCAGTTGAGTTACCTATGCCAAAGTAACGTTTAATATCGGCGCGCATTGGTGTGAATGTTTGTTCGTTACGGTGACGTGCAATATGCTCCACTTGTAGCAAACTAAAGTTACGTAGCATAAAGCAAACAAACATTTCACTGGCAAATGGACGTGCAAAATCGCGATGTTTTTGTTGTACTTTTTCCCAATCAGCCATACCTAGCTTACCACTACCGTATACGGCTGTAGTACGGTAGAGATAACCCACTTCGGCAATTTTACTTACATCGGGTTGTTGTCCTGTAGCCAATTGATTTACTACGTAATCAAAGTTGCGAGCGCTGCGGTTTGCACGTGATAATACAAATACACGGGAGTCTACGCGTCCAGCCTCTTGTTTTGGTACATTTTCTTTTAACTTTGCAATGTACTCAGGATTAACACGGCCTTCAACTAACGCCATGGTTAAATCCCACTTCGTTGCAATTACGCGGTCGTTGCGCTCTTCAGGTAATAATAAGTCTGAGAATAATACAAAACTAAACAGCCCATCAGGCGCGTTCACTTCATAAACAACAGTACCAAACCCGTCGTTGTTAAGCTCAAAAGTGGCCAATTCAATCTTCCACCGTTCACGAAAAATTCTACGTACTAAAGTACGCATAAAACTTAACCGGCTTTGGTGCAAAGAACCCAATCGTTCAAGGTTCATTACTTGGCTTGGGGGGCGAAGTGGTAGTGCGTTATCACCCCAAAGTGAGGCGCGGATATCTGCATGTTTAGTCATGTTAATGATCTCTTTTATACAGTTTTAATACCTAAAATCTTTTTATAATAGCAACTCAGTTATGGCTGTTAACCACCTTCGTTTTTATTTATTAAAATGTTTAGGCAATGTGTGTTCAAAACTGGTTTTTATATAAATGGTTCTTCATTTTTGAACCAAAATTTACATTGTTACAAGTCAAAAAAGTCTATCTGTTGATAAGTAAAACTTATTGCTTGAATTCAAGTCTTGCTAAAACACATTAGGGCGTGTTGATCTTTCGTGATTAATTTTGCAGCAGTCTATTTGGTAGGTTAGGCAAGGTATAGCCTGTGTAGTGTGGTTGTTCCCCATAAATAGGCGATAACGCAGTATAAATGCCAAACATGCGCTCACGCCCTAGCATATAGCCTATAAAATGGAATTTGATAGGCCTGCTTTATTGTTGCGCCGCCCCCTGTTTTAAAATGAAATCAGCGAATGCTTGAGCAGCTGGTGAAAGTGATGAGTTTTTAAGTTGCACGATACCAATTTGACGTATCACATGAGGTGTTTTTAAGGGAATAAAACACAGTGTTTTATTGTGCTCTGGAAACGCAAAGCGTGGCAATGTTGTAATACCAATACCTGCTTCGATCATGGCGATTAACGAGAGCATATTGGAAATATAAAATTGTGAACCGTCAAGTAAAGGAGCTGCTTCGGTTTCTTCTAACAAGCGCGATGTGCCATTACTAATTAAGCGTTGATCATGTAAATCCTGCCAGTGCAGCTCGCTATTATTCGCAAGTGGGTTTTCGTTGTGGCATACCACGCCAATCTCGTCCTGCCAAATTGGAGTAAATAAAATATTATTATGTTCGTGACCATGAGGGAGGCTGGCAATACCAATATCCACTTGTTGCTTTTCAATTTTTCTTAGTACTGCTTCTGAGTTGTCATCGTAAAAACTGATATGAAGATCCGGTGAATCAGCAACAAATTTAGACAATAAATTAGGTAATAGCCGACATGCAATAGAAGGTACAGAGGCGAGCCGTAAATGCCCTGATTTATTGTTTCGCATTAACATCATGTCTTGCGAAATGCTGTCGTGATGAGCAATTAGCTCCTTTGCTTTAGGTAAAAAATGTTTACCAAAAGGGGTTAACTCCGTCATCGTACTTTTAGTGCTACGCTTTTCAAAAACGTCGGCGCCTAATTTATTTTCAAGGTCGCGTATTGATAAGGAGATAGCAGGCTGCGTACGACACGCCTTTTGCGCAGCATAATGAAACCCTTTTAATTCAGCAACCCAGACGAAGTGACGAAGTTGAGCAATCTTAAATTCAGGTAACACGATAAGTTTTCCTTATCAAAAGATATTAATTATTAATTTTAGTTATTAAAGCATGCTTCTTATACTGAATCCAATTAATTAATGGAGGTATTTATGTCATCAGTTTCAGTTTTTTGTAATTACATCGCAGGTCAATGGGTTGAAGGTGCAAGCTCTATTGCTAATGTTAGCCCAGCAGATTTAAGCGACACGATTGGACATTATGCCCAAGCCGATAAAGCCCAAACCGAGGCTGCCCTTGATGCCGCAGTCGCTGCTCAGCCTAAATGGCAAGAAAGTGGCCTTGAAGAACGCTACCGCGTATTAATGGCAATTGGTGATGAGTTAATCGCTCGTAAAGATGAATTAGGTAAGTTACTAGCACGAGAAGAAGGTAAAACATTGGCTGAAGGTGTTGGTGAAACCTATCGTTCAGGGCAGTTTTTTCATTACTATGCAGCAGAAGTGTTGCGTCAAATGGGCGAAACTGCTGACTCGGTTCGCCCTGGTGTTGAAATTCAAACGCACCGTGAACCCGTGGGCGTTGTGGGTATTATTACACCATGGAACTTTCCAACGGCAACCGGAGCATGGAAAATTGCGCCTGCATTAGCATTTGGTAATGCGATTATATTTAAACCTGCAAATCAAGTGCCTGCAAGTGCCTGGGCGCTAACTGAGATTATTTCTCGCCAAGGTTTACCATCAGGTACATTTAATTTAGTAATGGGCCCAGGTGCTGAGGTGGGTGATTTACTTATTCATTCCAAAAAAATTAATGCTTTAACATTTACCGGCTCTTTGGAAACTGGCCGAAAAGTAGCAGCGGCAACCGCAGTCAACTTAGTCAAGTGTCAGCTCGAAATGGGCAGTAAAAATGCATTAGTAATATTGGATGATGCAGATTTAGACAATGCTGTGGAATGTGCAGTTGGCGGCGCTTTCTTTGGTACAGGGCAAAAGTGCACCGCGTCTTCACGATTAATTGTAACTGAAGGGATCCATGACCGCTTTGTAGCGGCTGTTATCAAAAGAATGGAACAGTTGGTTGTTGGCCACCCACTTAAAGAGGGCGTGCATATTGGCGCGGTAGCCGATGCCCGCCAAATGGAGCAGAACCTTCGCTATTTAGACATTGCTAAAAATGAAGGTGCTACCTTGGCTATTGGCGGTGAAGTTGTGACAGAGGATACCGAAGGTTACTACCTAAAACCGGCATTATTTATTAATACTACAAATGATATGACCATCAACCGTGAAGAAGCATTTGCGCCTATTGCTTGTGTGATCAAGGTTAAAGACTATGAAGAAGCGCTTGCGACCTTAAACGATACAAACTACGGCTTAACCGGTGGAATTTGTACTCAGTCTCTTAAATATGCGACCGATTTTAAGCGTCGCGCACAAACAGGATGTGTAATGATCAATTTACCCACTGCGGGTACTGATTACCATGTGCCCTTTGGTGGCCGTAAAGAATCTAGCTTTGGGGCACGCGAGCAAGGCACGTACGCTAAAGAATTTTACACTGTGGTTAAAACCACTTATATCCGTTCATAACCAAGGAAAGTGCTATGCATGACAACCTAATAGTTATTGATGGCTTGCAATATTCTAATTGGAATAGGGCTATCTTTGAACAGTTAAAAAGTGGCGGTGTAACAATGGTCCACGTGACCATTGTTTACCACGAGCAAATTCGCGAAACATTGCTTCGAATAGGGCAGTGGAACCGTCTTTTTGAGCTGCACCACGATTTAATTATGCCGGTTAAAAGCACGGCTGATATCTACTTAGCAAAAAAGCTAGGCAAAGTAGGCATTATGTTTGGTGCACAAAACTGCTCTGCGATTGAAGACGATATTGCAATGATTGAGATCATGCGTGAGCTAAACTTGATGATTATGCAGTTAACTTACAACAATCAAAGTTTATTAGCTTGTGGTTGTTACGAAGCCGTTGATAGTGGTGTTACGCGCTTTGGCCGGCAGGTTATTAAAGAGATGAACCGCGTAGGGATGATTGTTGATATGAGCCACAGCGGTGAGCGTAGTACGCTTGATGCGATTGAAATATCGCAGCGACCAATTGTTATTTCGCATGCAAACCCCAGTAGTTTTCATGCTGCAAAGCGTAATAAATCAGACGAGGTATTAAAAGCATTGGGAGAGTCTGGTGGGTTACTGGGCTTTAGTTTGTATCCGTTTCATTTAAAAAATGGCCCAGATTGCACTCTCGATGAGTTTTGCGACATGGTGGCTAATACCGCTGATCTAATGGGGATTGATCATATTGGAATTGGCACCGATTTATGCCAAGAACAACCGATCTCGATTTTGCAGTGGATGCGCAACGGTCGCTGGTCAAAAGAAATGGATTATGGGGAAGGGTCTAAATCAGATGCTGATTGGCCAAAACCTTTGTCTTGGTTTAAAGATAGTCGCGACTTTCCTAATATCACTCAAGGTTTACTGGCGCGTGGCTTTCATGATGAAGAAGTAGCAAAAATAATGGGCTTGAATTGGTTGAATCTCCTTGACCAAGGACTACAGGCACAAAAGGTATAAAACGGATTTGGTGTAAGGAGCAATGGCATAGTATCAACGTAACATCTTGATAAATTATAACTAAAAGAGATCCATCAGGAGACGATAATGAATACCTCTAAAACAGCAATAGAACAGAGTGAGGAAGATAAAACCAAAATTAAGTTTTTGGCGGGTGTCGATATGCCCGTGTTTTTAATTAGCGGCGGGGTGTTGGTGCTGTTTGCAGCGTTAGCACTTTACGATATTCAGCTTATGTCGGGTTGGATCAACGCGGCTTTTACTTTTTCTACTCAGACCTTTGGTGCTTTTTGGCAAGTACTTTTACTTTTAACTTTTGTGATTGGTATTTTCTTAGCCGTAGGTCGAACGGGATCAGTTGTTTTAGGGGGATTAAAAGCGCCTGAAATTTCTACTTTTAAATGGATTTGCATCATTATGTGCACACTTTTGGCTGGTGGCGGTGTATTTTGGGCTGCCGCCGAACCCATGGCACATTTTACTTCGCCGCCACCACATTTTGGCGGTGAAACAGGCACCAAAGAAGCTGCTTATAATGCGTTAGCGCAAAGCTTTATGCATTGGGGGTTTTTAGCGTGGGCAATTCTAGGGAGTTTGACTGGTATAGTTTATATGCATTTACATTATGAGAAAGGCTTACCGCTAAAGCCACGCACTTTATTATACCCGGTGTTTGGTGATCGCGTAATGACAGGTCCTTTTGGCGCTATTGTTGATTCGTGCTGTGTGTTAGCGGTTGTTGCGGGCACTGTTGGGCCGATTGGCTTTCTTGGTCTACAGGTGAGCTTTGGTTTAGAAAAGTTATTTGGAATACCTAACACTTATACAACGCAAGTTGCTATTTTATTTAGCTTAATCGGTATTTACACTTTATCGGCAGTCAGTGGTGTTACTAAAGGTATTCAATTATTGAGCCGTTTTAATGTGATTCTAGCTGTGGCGCTAATGGTGTTTATTCTTGTGATGGGACCAACCGCTTTTATTGTTGATAGCTACTTGCATTCTTTTGGTCTGTATCTAAATGAATTTATCCCTATGGCGACCTTTCGTGCTGATAAAGGCTGGTTAGACTGGTGGACAGTGTTCTTTTGGGGTTGGTTTTTAGGGTATGGCCCTTTAATGGCGATGTTTGTTGCACGGATCTCTCGTGGCCGAACGATTCGTGAAATGATCTTATTGATTTCTGTTGTAGCCCCTGTGATCACGTGTTTTTGGTTTACTATAGTGGGTGGTTCAGGCTTGTTTTTTGAGCTGACTAACCCTGGTGTTATTTCTGTGCCGTTTACTGGTTTTAATCTACCTGCCGCCTTATTAGCAATCACAGAGCAGCTACCCATGGGCTTTGTTATCTCGGTATTATTTTTAATACTCACCACTATCTTTGTTGCCACAACGGGCGATTCGATGACGTATTCGGTGTCAATGGTTATGACAGGCACAGATCACCCGCAAACCTCAATTCGCGTATTTTGGGGAATTATGATGGGGGTAATGGCAGCCTTATTAATTTCAATTGGCTCAGGCGGTATTTCTGCATTGCAGTCTTTTATTGTGGTCACGGCAGTGCCAGTGTCGTTTGTACTATTACCGTCACTTTGGACAGCGCCACAAATTGCTAAAAAAATGGCGGATGAACAAGGCTTATAAACTCAAATAAAAGAGGCAAATATAACGGCCTCTTTTATGAATTAAATAATTACAAAGTCCTATGTTGTCCCAACAGCATGGGCAAATAACCAACCACAACCAACTGTAATGTTAATTACTTACTTAAATAACCAGAGCAGAAATTAAAATGAAAACACCTGTTAAAACTAATTTATTTGCATCAAAGGCGCCGTTAGAGTGGGCTATTATTGCAAATGGCACATTATCGACGGCGCAAATCCCGATTGATTCACAAGGCAACGTTGTCGATGGCGGTATTACAGCTCAAGCCCGCCAAACAATGGAGAACTTTAAGCATACAATTGAAGCCGCAGAGTTGACGATGAATGATGTAACGCAAGTACTTATTTATGTTACTGACCGTTCACAACTGCCAGCGTTTAATGCGGTTTACGCTGAGTATTTCCAAGCGCCATACCCAAACCGCGCCGCAATGATTGTGGCAGGTTTAGCGCGTGAAGAAATGTTATGTGAAATTGTTGCCTACGCAGCTGTTCCTTAAAACGCATAATTAGGCCTGCCCATACAGGCCTAATACCTACAGAACGTCAAAGTACAGTATTCCCCCGTCTTACTTGCTCAATCAGCAACTTTTTTAAAAGGATAATGCATGCGAACCACGTTTATATCTTTCTCGCTTTGTTTACTAGCTGCTTTATCTTGTTATTAGGGAATGGTTTGATCAATGTGCTATTGCCTGTTCGAATGGGGCTTGATGGTGTTGATTTAGACACAATTGGTATGGTGCTGTCGCTTTATTTTGTTGGGTTGTTAGTGGTCGCTATTTAAAGCACTAATTTAATTCGCCGTGTGGGACACATTCGTATGTTTGCCGGATGTGTTGCATTAGGGGCTGTGAGTATTCTTATTTGCAGTATTTACCCAAGTACTTTACTGCTAGGGCGTGTTGACCTTTCGTGATTAATTTTGCAGCAGTCTATTTGGTAGGTTAGGCAAGGCAGCGCCTATGGTGTGCGGTTGCTTCCCATAAATAGGCGATAACGCAGTATAAATTCCAAACATGCGCTGCTATTTCAACCATTATTGCCTTTGATCTTCGGATTAACCATGTAGAGGAAAAAATAAAATAAAACTAATTATTTTTATTTAAATGTAAATTATTTAATTTAATCTAATATATTATATTTCTGGTGTTATTAATAAGGATTACTTATTAATTTATTAAATTTATTGATTTCACTATTTGTATTGTTGTTCTTATTATAATCAACGTAATTAATAATAAAAATGAATGGTTGAAACCAGCTTGACTAAGTCTTGTTTGGAAAATAATTTTAACACTGGGGAAATATTATGAAATTAGTAACACAACTTCTATTAGTAGCAACACTTGTAACACCCGCAGTAGCAAAGGCAAATAGTGACCTATTCAATTGGTACGGTAGTATTCGTGTACAAATACAAGACACTAATAAAGGCAATGTAGAATATAAAGACAATTATTCTCGTTTAGGTGCGTTTGGTAGCGCTGAAATTATGGATGGTATAAAGGCTACGTACAACTTTGAATTTAGGCTGTTTACAGATGATGGTTCATTTGCTGGAAATGATACACGGGCTCGTCTTGCTAACGTGGGTTTAGAAGGTAAGTTTGGTTCTATTTTAATAGGTAAGCAATATTCACCGCATTGGAATTTTACAGATAATGCCATTGATATTTTTGCAGATATTGACGAATCAGCAGGATGCACAAACGAATCAACAGGCGTTATTTGTCATACTCATCGCTATGGTTTGTGGGCCGTAGATGCCGCTGGAAATGGGCATTATATCGAATATTTGCGCCCTGATCGTGCTGTTACGTACATGACACCTGATATGAATGGCTTTCAAGCAGCACTCATGGTGGTTACTAATAATGGTGACGTAAAGGCAAACCTTGCAGGTGATAAAGATGAAAGTATCGTTGGTTACAATTTAGCAGCTAAATATATTATAGGCGATTTCACTGTTTCAGCATCGCGTTATGACCTAACAGGTATGGTAGGAGATAATAAAGTAGATGCAGTTCAAGTTGCTTACAACCGTGGGTCGTTGAGCCTAGCTGCCCGCTATCAGGACTCCAGTGATGTTCGTTTTTACGCTGGTTTAAAAGCAACGGGTGAAATTGTTAACGAAAAAGTGATAGAAGTATATTCGGGTTATAAATTAGGGGATTTTCAGCTTCAAGCAACGTATGCCGATGTAGCAATGGACTCTGTTAGTGGTTTAACAGTCGATACAAATCAAGCCATCTTTGATGTGATATATAATCATAAAGCGGGGAGTTTTTATATTGAATATAGTATATGGGGAGATGAAGCTGAAAAGGTCTATGAAGCTGAAGATAAAATTTTAATAGGTTATAGGTTTGACTTTTAATATTCTTAATAATTTAAAATGGCAAGTCACCGCTTAAATAAGTGGTGATTTTGTTCATAAAATTAATAAAAGCGATAAAGCTCACGGGTTTTTTTAATCCTTTTTTATTGGTTTAATTATGGAAATTGATCTTAAACATAATTATTACACTTTTTTACTTTTTTGTTCTTGTTAAAGGTAAGTTTAAATGTAAACTCTGCAAAATTGTTAACTGTTGGTATATTTATAATGATGAAATTTAATGTAAGTTTAATTTTTTTAGGGTTGTTAGTAAGTGGTTGTACAAGCGAAACTGAATCTGATCTTTTAAAAACAAAGGCAATTCAGGCTGAGTATCGAATTAGCTCTGATGGTGAGCACACTAAAATAAACGCGGAGCTAAATACAGGTAACTCATTTGGGTCTAATATCCGCTTGTCAAATGGTGATAAGTTATATGCTGAAGCGGCAGGTAAACGCATTACGCTTACAGAAGACACCGACTTATTAGATATTGATTACGAAGGGAAGTTTGATATAACGCAAGGGAATACAAAATTTAGTATCGATTTGGTTAGAAAAGATGAGAAAAATGCGGAGTCTGAGGTTGAGTTACCACTTAATTTTATCATCCTAGCACCGAGTAATGGTATATCAATTAAGTACAATCAACGTGTAACTGTTCAATTAGATGGCTTAGATCCTGCCAGTAAAACAGAGCTTGTTTTAAACTACGGGTGTGATGATTCAAATGGCGGCACGTTTACAGGATCTGCAAGTACCACAATTGCAAATGTTGCCAGCTTTGACTTTAATTTAAGTGAAAAAGACATTTTAGATGCGAATGCGCAAAACAGTTACAAAAACTGTGAGGTAGATGTTGTCGTAAATAGATACAGAGAAGGCACAATATCAAAAGAACTTGCAGACTCAAGTTTTATTAGCGCCTATCAAGTAAGAGAAATAAAAGATATTAAATTCACCTTTTAATTCATTATTAGGGCGTGTTGATATTTCGTGATTGATTTTACAGCAGTCTATTTGGTATTTAAGCAAGGCAGCGCCTGGTGTGTGGTCTGTTCCCCATAAATAGGCGATAACGCAGTATAAATGCCAAACATGGGCTGCCCTTTTAGTTCTGCCTCGAGGATACCTACATGAATGTAGGCAAGGGGCGTGATCAGGACACACAAGCTTTGCCTGGTTTTTACTTATTCTCACATGGATGTGAGCCAGTAGAATAACGCAGGAGCAGTTATCGAGCCCACTCGGTTACAAACCTCGTGCCGCGATTAAACTGCCCCTAGATTGAACAAATTTCAATCCACAAAGGTCAACACTTCCTGTGATACTTGTTTAATATACTCACTAAACTTTTGAATATAATAGGCTTACTTAAGAAGTCGTTCATGCCTGCATCAAAGCAACGTTGACGATCTTCTTCCATAACATTGGCTGTGATAGCTATTATAGGTGTGTGTGTGTATGCAGCAAGTAAGCGAATAAGATGTGTAGCTGTGATGCCATCCATTACAGGCATTTGCATATCCATCAAGATTATATCGTAGTGGTTAGTTTTACAGTTGTTGAGTGCTATTTCACCATTCTCAGCGGTTTCTATATTTTTAATGTTTAACTCAGCCAGCAAGCCCTTTAGTACAATTTGATTTATAGGACTATCTTCAACAATCAGAATCGTAATATTATCTGGATCAAAATTTAGCTTAATATTAGTGTCACTTTTCTTAAAAGGCTCTGCTTTTGATGCGAGGTCACACGTAATATTAAAATAAAAAGTAGACCCTTTATTGATTTCACTATTGACCTCTAAAGTGCTGCCCATCAAGCTCAGAAGCTTGTTTGAGATTGTCAGGCCAAGCCCGGTTCCACCAAAGCGACGGGTTATGGAAGAGTCAGCTTGTGAAAAAGCATCAAATAATGAACTGATATTGTCAGGCGCAATACCTATACCGGTATCAGAAATGCTAAAAATGAGGTTAACACTTGATGTGCTTTTGCTTTTTAGTTCAATTGCTAAGCTAACATATCCAGATTCAGTAAATTTAACGGCATTACTAAGTAAATTGATTAAAACTTGTTTTAAGCGCGTTTCATCGCCATTAAGAAAGTCGAAGGAGTTATCAATAGATTTTGGTATAAGCAGCTTAATTTGCTTTGAATGTACAAGCGGATTAAACATTTGCTCTAGTTCATTTAATATTGAACTTAATTGAAAAGTGCTTTTTTCTAGCTTGATATTACCAGAATCAATTTTACTCAGATCAAGTATGTCATTTAAAATAACGAGTAAACTTTTACTGGAGGAGTTGACTAAATTAAGCATTTTTTGTTGTTCAGGCATTAATTCTGTGTTTTCAAGTAACCGTACCATGCCCAATATGCCATTCATTGGGGTGCGTATTTCATGACTCATGTTTGCTAAAAACTCAGACTTTATGCGTGATGTTTCTTCGGCTTCTTTTTTTGCTAACAGCAAGTTTTCGTTTAATACCCTAAATTGGTTGGCCGCTTCAGCTAATACGCCAATTTCATCATTACGGTGTGTTTCTGATATATTGATCGATAAGTCGCCCTGAAGTAAGCTTTTAAAATCGTTTGTTAGTCCTTTTATTGCTCTTATGATGTGTAAGTGAAAAAATAGAGCAAAAATAAGAAACAGTACAATAGACAAAAACAATGATCCTTTAATTATACTCTCAGCTTGAGTGATACTTGATTCGCTGGTATTTTTAATTTCCCTTAATAGATTTATTGACTCTTCCCTTAATTGCGCAGCTAAAGCGCTAAACTCCATGGTGTCTCCAGCAATTACAACATTTACTAATGTGAGATAGTTACGGTTTGCTTGAATACTTTTAGTGAAGGTTTTACTAAATTGTACTTTAAGCTCGCTGATCTGCGTTAATGCTGGCTGGTTTTGCAATGTGGTTGTCTTTAATTGCACTAATAAGAGATCAATATTTTTGAGGTTTTTTACAACTTCTTGGCGTTTCTGATATTCCCTGTTATTCAAAAAAAGAAATGCGTTTCTATTAAGTGTATGCCAGACGTTGGTTAAATTAGCGACGAGTAATTTGCTTTGTGTTGTTGTACTCTCAGCCATAACTTGAGTTAGTGTATTGATTGCTGATTCATAAATCGCTGGTAGTTCTTGATCGATCAACATTGCTTTTTCATTGTAGCGCAGATTAACAACATCTAAACTTTTTCCAAAGTGTACGACTAATGCCTGCATTGATGATAGCAAAGAGGTGATTTTTTCATTTTCGACTTGTAGCTGTGTACTTGCAAGTCGTTGTTTAATGATGGCGTAATTTTTTTCGATTTTATCGAAGATAACTTGGTTACCTGAACTACCAAAAACGGATGTATCGCGTTGTATTTCTAAAATGTCTTTGTTGATCTCAAAAACGTTGATTGAAAGGTTGGTAATATTAAATATTTCGTCAACAGACTTATCGACAATTGCGATACGTTTTGTGATAACAATATATACAACTAACTGAATTATAATAAATAAAGCTAAAACTGAAAGTACTTTAGCCGCGATAGAGTTAGTCAATTTTGATAGCATGAATATCCCTTATGCATTAAGTAGTTCATACCATTTATCAAGGCTATAGTCATAGTTATCCATAACGGTATTCCATACTGCAATATTCGAGAAACGTTTTTCGTAACTGCCGCCATCACGCAATTGACCCTGTTTAACTGAGACTTTACCATCAGTGCCTAATAAGTCTGATGTAGCTTCTTTTCCTTGGTACCAGTAATCCCATTCAGGCTTACTCATTAACTCTTTACTTCGTTCAGGGTTAGAGATGTAATAACCTTGTCTAGCTATAAACGCACCAGGCCAGCCTGAAAGCCACCAATTCATATAATCGTAAGCGGCATCTTTAACGTGTCCTGTTGTATTTGCTGATAGGCACATAACGCCGTGCCATGCCCTATACCCCTCTTTAGGAGATGCATACACAATTGGTAGCCCTTTGCTTCTACAAGCACTTACACCGGGCGAAAACATGCTTTGAAGGTGCACTCGTTTATCTACCATATAATCAACAGATTGTGGTACTGAGGTCCAAAACCCTGCGAAATGTCCGGACTGTTTTTTGCTGATAAGTATTTTAAACAGGGTATCTATTTCGGCTATGGTCATATTGCCTATATTTTTGAAGGTCATTAAGCCTTGTGCTTGTGCGGCTAGCGCGGCATCAAAAATACCTATAGTTGGTGCATTAACAAGTGCAACACGCCCTTTATTTTTATCGTCTAATAACCACCCCCATGATTCAGTTTGATAGGGGACTCCTTGGGTTATAAAGTTAGTGTTATAGCCAAAAGAATCTACATTATGCACATAAGGCATAAAACTGATTTGTGATGTGGGCGTTGTGCCTAGGCTGCCATCACTTTGGACAAAGAGAATTTTATTAGGTGCATCACCTGCGCCTATGTTTGCGTCAGGGGTTAATTTCCCTGTTTTAGTCAAAGAATTAATTTCATTCCAGTACTTTAATCTATCAATCTCTAAAGGCTGTATTGCCCCAGCTTGCCATAAAATATTGATAGAGTCTGACCACTGCTCATATAAATCGAAAGAAGATGGATCCGCGGCAGCTTTTTGTAAAACCGCAGCACTGCCTTTTGGTGTAAATTCAAGATTTATCCCCAGTTCCTGCATGGCTTTTAGGCGTAACTCCTCTTGCAAGGTGACATGTGTGCCCATTACGCGCAGAGTTATAGGCTTTTTAGCAAAAACATAAGGGGCTTTAAAAGCAAGTGCGGTTGTTGCTGCACCAACGGTCAGCGTGTTAAGAAAGTGCCGGCGAGTAATTTTTTGTTTAGTCATGTTTTCGCTCAGTAGTTATGTTTTTTTAAGTATAGTTAACATTAGATATTAATGAGATAATTTAATAGTAATAACCATATGAAATGAGGTTGTTTTATATGGACTTTGAGAGTTATTGACTAAACAAACAATGCAGTGGACTTTAATAGCATGACGTTTACGTATATACCCAAGTGACCTCAAGATGCAGGATTCAGCGTTTTACAGGGGCTTAATATCAAGGCTTTACTTCGCAATAATGGCGGTCCCTTTTAATTCCAACTGAAACTCACATCTTTAGGTCACTTGGGTATATTTAGTTAATTTATATACAATTCATTGCATAGACTCATTATGACAGCTAACCTTTTAGGTATCCAAGCAAGACAGATATAATAGGGATTATAGATGAGTGAATCAATAGATTGCAATAGGGAATATTGTAATAATTGTAGTGATATTAACGATTTAGACTTTGATTTTACAATGGCTTTTCAGCCTATTGTTAACTGTAAAACTAAGCGTGTTTTTGGTTATGAAGCGCTTGCTCGTGGTTTAAATAATGAGTCAGCTTATTCTGTTATTTCTAAAGTTAATGACGATAACCGTTATTTATTTGATCAGCTTTGTAGAGTGAAAGCAATCGCACTTGCCGCTGAACTTAAACTTGATGGCATGTTGAGCATCAATTTTTTACCAAATGCAATTTACAAACCTGAGCGTTGTATAAGAACGACACTTGAAGCCGCTAAAAAACATAATTTCCCTACACAGAACATCATGTTCGAATTTACGGAAGTCGAAAAAATTGAAGATACTAATCATGTAAAACGTGTGGTTGAATACTATCAATCACTTGGGTTTAAAACAGCAACCGATGATTTTGGTGCTGGGTATTCGGGTATTAATTTATTAGCAGATTTTCAAACTGATATTGTTAAGTTAGACATGGGGTTGATTAGGGGCATAGATAAAGACCACAAGCGGCAAATTGTTGTTAGGCATTGCTTAAATATGTTAACTGAATTGAATATTTTAGTTTTGGCGGAGGGGATCGAAACGATTGAGGAGTATCAATGGCTAAGTAATGCTGGGGTGGAATTAATGCAAGGGTATTTCTTTGCAAAACCCGGCTTTGAAAGTTTACCTTCAGTGAGTTTTAGTTGAATTTTAGGTCGAATCAATTTTTTATACCAAGGTTTAATGACTGTGCAGGCAGCTCCTGATGTTATAGTTTATTACAAGGGCATGCCATTATTGGTACAATGAATTAACATCATTCACTTACGAGTAGCCAGCAGGGCGGCTATCTTGCATTAATAGATCGAGTTTTCTTTGCGCTTTTTTATAGTTTTCTAAATCGACAATTTCAATCATTTCACATTCATCTCTTACCATTTCAGCAATGAGGCTAGGGTAATGGCGGCAATCTTCAGGCCTATCTAAATAAATGCTGCAGGTGTACTTGTTAGGTGCAGTTGCATTTTTTTTTGGTTCAACCTCAAGGAAAGGGCATTTTGATAATTTTTCGCCTGATTTAGGATCAAACCATATTTCGTCACCTTTGACGAACTCAAAAATATCAGGATTAAATATTTCCCAAAGATCGATTTCTTCTTTTGTCGCACACAAATCCCCACCGCCGTATTTTATACAACATTTACCGCATTGGTTACAATCTTTCATAGTTCACTGATTATCAGGCTATACAAGTACACATATTAGCATTGATAGTCTTTATTTAGCATTACTGAATCACTTGACTAGCTCCAGCTTAGGTTGTAGCAAAGACTGGCGATTTTGATACTTTGGTATATTGTTAATGCAGGGTTTGGTTATATTAATCTAAAGTATCAATTTCATTCTCGATAAATGGAAATTAAAGGTCACTTATGAGGCTTGTTTTTTGGTTGTTTTTTGTTTTTAATTGTAGTGCTTTTGCGCAAGATCATATTGAAAAACTTGGCGTGTTTAATATCTATCATGATTCAGACTATTCCACCCACAACCCATCCGCAGTTGCTATGCAGATGGGTTTTATGACAGCACTTAATGAAGTTGGCAATACAGTTAACGGCTATCAAATTAATTTTTTAGAAAAAGATAATCGTGGGAATAGTAACCGTAGCTTTTTGACGATGAAACGTTTTTTAAACGACCCCAAAGGTCTTGCTATTCTTGGAGGCTTACATTCCCCACCATATATAAAATATAGAGATTTTATTAATGAAAATGGGTTGTTGCTACTTGTACCGTGGGCTGCGGGAGGGCCAATTACCCGCTACCCAAACGTTAAAAATTGGGTATTTAGATTATCACTAGATGACACTAAAGCTGGCATGAAAATGGTAGAGTACGCAACGCAAATATTAAAGTGTAACTCAGTTGATTTACTTTTAGAAAATACACCATGGGGGATATCTAATCATAAAACCATGACGAATGCCTTGGGCAGTGCGATACCTAATAACGTTTATTGGTTTAATTGGAATGTAAAATTATCTCAGGCCAGCATTTTACTAAAAGAAATTGAGCAATCAAAAAGCGACTGTGTGCTGTTCGTTGGCAATGCTGTTGAAGGAAAGTATTTCGTTAAGGCAATGGCAAATCTACCAAAAGAAAAACAAAAGCCGATAGTAAGCCACTGGGGTATCACAGGCGGTGATTTTTTTAACTCAGTCAGTGGTGAATTAAATAATGGGTTACCGTTATATTTTTTACAAAGTTGCTTTGATTTAAATCGACCCGATTTGGACCTACATACACAGCAGGTGTTAGACATAGCTGCAAAGTTATTCCCTGATGAATTTAAACAAAAAAAGCATTTATTAGCGCCCGCAGGCTTTGTACATGGCTACGATATAGGCAAAATATTGATAGCAGCGATGAATGATGTTGATTTGGTTGCACAGGTAAATACCGTAAGAGATAGAGTCAGAAAGAAGCTGGAAGAGTTAGATAAACCCATTACAGGATTAATGAAAGTTTATCAGAGGCCTTATTCAATATGGAGCGAGGACAATCCTGATGCGCACGAAGCACTCGGTGCAGAAGATATCTGTATGGCGCAATTTAATAACACCGGACAAATACACATCATTACCCCACAGCGTGAACTATAAAGTATGCTGGTGGCTATAAAAAAAATAATGACTATGTCATCAAATAAATCATTTTATGCTTTTTTAATTACTAGTTTATTACTGTCTATTTTAGTTAGTACTTACTTAGTTGGAAGCAGAGCTGAAGATTCAGTCAATAAGCTGTATAGCAAAGCCAATCAAGTTGAGTCAGAGTTAGCAGTTAGTTATCTACGGCAGTTTTTAGATACCCGCCAGCAAATACTACAGGATTTATCTCGCCATCCGATTTTATCAAACAGTGTAATGGGGACAGATCTATCTCAAGCATCCGTGGCTGATTTTTTGAATGACTACAAAATATTGGGCAATACAGAATCAATAAAGCTTATTAATATATTAAGAGTGCCTATTTATGAAAACTTTCCCGCGATAGATATAACGGAAACTGAGGACGAAAATAGCTGGGTTCAAAAAATACTCGATGAAAAAGCAGATCAAGCGATTATATTGTCAACGCGCAACAACGAAAATTTCTTTAAAATTGCAGTGTCAGTTAAATACAGTGACTTTACTGAAGGGGTCTTATTGGTCGAGTTTAGCACAAGCTTAGAGGAGCTTTTATCTTCAGCAATTGAGAGTAATGCTTATGGTTTAACCTTGCAGGGACCATTGGTTTTATACTCGAACTTAGATGCTAATAAAGAATATTTGAGCATTAATAAGCAATACATAGGTGACACCGGGATTCAATTAGAATATTTAATCAGCACAAGCGTTTTAGAAGAAAAAGTATCAGGCTTTACGCGAGATATTTTTTTAGCTGTGATTGTTAGCCTCATATTATCCTTTGCAATTTTATTGATATTTGGTAAGCAACTTTTACTTAATCCATTTAAACGCTTGGAGCGATCGCAGCAAGTCTTAGCCGAAAGTGAAGAGCGGTATAAGTTATCAATCAGTGGCACTACAGACGGAATTTGGGATTGGGATATAGCCAATAAAACGGTTTATTACTCCCCCCGCTTTCGAGAACTATTAGGCTATCAACATCATGATATCGAAGGGTTTCCAAATAAACTAAAAAGTTTTAAACAAAAAATACATGAATTAGATAAGAGCAGGGTGTTAGATGTTTTTACTTTGCATTTAGAGAATAATCAACCATGTGACATTGAGTTGAAATTGTACACAAAAACACGTGAAATAAGACACTTTAGGCTTAAAGGCATTGCGTTAAAGAACGATAAAAACAACGCTATTCGTATGGCGGGTTCACTTACTGACATAACAGAACAAAAGACTGGGCAAGAGGCATTAAAGGCTGCAAAAGAGCAAAATGATTTATTAGCGAATGCGATCGAATCATGCAATGTGGGAATTTGCATAGCCGATGCAACTTTAGAGGGCTCACCGCTTGTATTCATTAACAGTGCGTTTTCTCGGATCACGGGCTATGGAGATGAAATTTTAGGACAAAGTTGTCGATTTCTCCAAGGAGTCGACACTTGTGCTGAAACGATTAAAGAAATCAAAGAGGCGCTGCAAGCTAAAAAAATTCATCGTGTAGAGATTTTAAATTATACAAAAGAAAATAAACCATTTTGGAATGACTTACAAATATCTCCCGTATTTAGCAATGAAGGTGTACTTAGTGCATTTGTTGGAATACAGCAAGACATTACTGAAAAAGTAGAAGCTGAAAAAGAACTTGTTGAAGCTAAAGGGCAGGCTGAGTTGGCTAATGTGACAAAGAGTGAGTTTTTAGCAGCAATGAGTCATGAAATACGAACACCGATGAATGGTGTACTCGGCATGTTAAACTTATTGAAACACTCAAAGCTGAATGAAGATCAATATTATAAAGTAAAGGTTGCTTCCAGTAGCGCGAATTCTTTACTGACTTTGATAAATGATATTTTAGACTTTTCTAAGGTTGATGCAGGAAAACTTGAACTAGAGATATTAGAGTTTGATATTCGAGATATGTTAGGTGAGTTTGCTCAGTCTGCGGCGGTGCCCGCACATGATAAAGGTCTTGAATTTATTTTAGATATGACTCAGGTAAATGTTTCGTGTGTTCAAGGTGATCCAGGGCGGTTACGACAAATATTAACTAACTTAGTCAGTAATGCAGTTAAATTTACTGCTTCAGGGGAGGTATTAGTTGAGGTCATACTAAGTGAAGTGGATATAGAAAACTGGCAACTCAGATGCAATATTAAAGATACTGGCATAGGCATAACGCAGGATCAGCAAAGTAAGTTATTCAAATCATTTTCACAGGTTGATGCATCAACAACGCGAAAATTTGGTGGTACAGGGCTCGGCTTAGCGATCGTTAAAAAATTATGTGTGCTTATGAATGGGGACGTGAGTGTTGAAAGCGATGATGGAAAAGGTAGTTGTTTTAGTTTTTATGTACAACTTTCAAAATCTGATAAGGCACAGCCCATAATACCTAATGTGGATATCAGCAAATTAAATATACTGGTAGTTGATGATAATTGCACGCACCTTAATGTATTAAGCTCACAGCTTAAACATTGGGGGGCGAATGTTAAGGTGGCGATGTCTTCAGCTGATGCATTCACGGTCGCAAATACCTTCTATGAAAAAAATAAGCGTACTTTTGATATTGGTTTTCTAGATATGGATATGCCGGGTATGAATGGTATTGAATTAGCAAAAGGGTTGCTTGCTAATGAGAGTCACAAAAGTATTCAATTGATTGTTATGACGACAATAAATGATAAGGGCGATGATGCATACTTTGAAAAAATGGGTTTTTCAGGTAGCTTTAAAAAGCCAGCAATAACATCTGATTTATTTGCGGTATTTGCGAGCACGGTAGGCAGCGGAGCTTACTCTGATAGAGCGAGCCAGTTGTCACAACAATTCACAAAAACACTGCGCAGCAATGGCGCTGTGGAAAATATAATATGGGAACCTTCAATTCGAATTTTACTTGCTGAAGATAATCAAGTTAATCAGATTGTTGCAATAAGTATGTTGAACAAACTAGGATTACATCAAATAGATGTAGCAGCAAATGGCGAAGAAGTGATTAGTTATCTAAAAAACGCCCAGCAATTTGAACAATATACCGCAGTGATTATGGATTGTCAGATGCCAGTAATGGATGGTTACGAGGCTACGCGGCAAATTAGAGAACTAAAGTGTGGAGAAATATACGCAAAAGTTCCAATAATCGCGATGACAGCAAATGCCATGGTAGGTGATAAAAGAAAGTGCATTGAAGCTGGGATGGATGATTATGTGCCCAAACCCATTATGCAAGATAACTTACTCGAAAAACTGCTTTTATGGTTACCCCATTCCTTAAAATGAAAATAAGGTAAGCTAACATACAAGCAGTGCTTGAGCTGATTTTTGAACGCCCTCGTTTAGAATACATTCTGTATTTAAATGTTGATTTATTTATATGCAATTTAGTTATTTAGCGCTAAGTTTATAGAGTCAGATCACACGCTATGGCACTTTTTATATTTTTTATTGCTACCACATGGACACTCATCATTACGATTTACTTTTATATCAGTAACAGGGAAAATTTCGCCATCTAAATAGCGCCACAGCTTATTTTCTTTGATAAATTGTGATTTTTCATGTAACTGACAATACAAATTTTGATAAAAATAACTAGCGCAAAATTCAACATAGCCTGCTTCTTCGTTGTGGTCAGTACTAATGACGCTTAATGATATAAAGCGACAACTATTAGCAAAGTCAGCAATTTCTATTACAGGGTTTTCGGCTTGTTTTTCTTGTGCATAAGTTTGGTAAACATATTTTGCGTTTTTTAGGGCATATGCAACAAAGCGAGAGCGCATTAGCTGTTCTGGGCTAGTTGCTTGTATTGTTCCTAAGTGTAATTTTTCACAGCAGTCTTGGTAGCTTTGAAGGCTCCCACACAAGCAAGTTTTGTCAGTATGTGTAGTCATAGTTCAAATATGTTTATTCAAAAACGGCATTTTAGCAGTTTATTGAGCTAATGCTATCTCTGTCATGTTTTGTGTCTTAGTAAAGCAATATAGCTTTGCGCTAGCTTGGTCTAATTTTAGTGAGAGATTACTAATTTGATTATCTTTTACGATATCAGTCCATGTTATCACCGCTGCAAAATTACCATTATGTAATGCAGAATTTAAAACATATTCTAAATTCACAAGATGCTTTTGTCTTATTACTAAGAGCTTACTTGTATCAATTGAGCATGAATCCAGCAGAGCTTTACTTGGTACATGATCTGGTGCTATTAATAATGTCCATGCATTTTTATTATTATAATGATGTAGAACCTTTAGTAGTTCAAAAGTAGCTGATATCTCATCCTCAATTTGAATTAAATTTACTGACGAGCTTAGGTTATCTTGTTGATAGCTTTTAACGGTTCTAACAGTAATTGGCTGTAACATAGGTTCTACTCACTGGTTGTTTATACAGTATGTGTATACAGTAGTTTATACAGTGTTTGTGTGCAAGCGTTTTTTGCCAATTTTTTATACGATTACTGCCTTTAATTTTTTTTAATAGATCAAATGCGGAAGTGAAAAGTTTAAATCTTTTAAATTTCAAATATTTATTTTTTAGTGAATTAAAAAATCGTTTAATTCCTTTGGCTAGGATTGTGATGGGATTAGGTGAGAAAACTGTTGTTGATGAATTTGTTCATACAATGATGCTGCATAACATTGTGCATCTTTAAAGCGACGTGTTGTTATGTGTTTACGTAAGTCTGCTAATGTGATCGTTGCAGGTTCATAGCCTTGGCTGCTGGCTAAAGTTAACCATACCGCACCATGAAAAATGCTACTGGGTACGCCTTGGCCTTTAATAAAAAATAAGCCCAGATAAAACTGTGCCTTGTGATTGCCTGCCATCGCAGCTAGGCGCATCCATTTAGCGGCCAGAGGGACCTGTTCATTTTTTAAATAGTAAAGTGCTTTCGTTACTGTTTTGTCCGATGTTTCAGGTGTGGGGTCTTTATTCTCAACTGTTGTTGGTTGAGTTATAAATGACAACACGTTTTCAAGTTGTTGTTCAAGATCAAGGCCAATTGGAGATGTATCAGTCATAATGCCACGCATGTTATTTTTTTTATACACTACGTAAGTTTAGTCTAAGACCGGGTGATTTGTCCTATTATTCTTTTAATCTGTGATAAAATTACGAAATTATTCCCCTGTGAAAATGAATTATCATTATGCTTGATGCGTTATTTAAAATTAGCGCGCACAATTCGACTGTGCGCCGTGAATGTATTGCTGGTTTAACGACCTTTATCACCATGGTTTATATTGTTTTTGTTAATCCGGCCATGTTAGCTGAGGCCGGTATGGATCAAGGTGCGGCTTTTGTTGCTACTTGTATCGCAGCTGCAATTGGTTGTTTTATTATGGGCTTTTGGGCTAATTATCCATTAGCGTTAGCGCCAGGTATGGGATTGAATGCGTTTTTTACGTATGGTGTGGTGCTTGGTATGGGCCATACTTGGCAGGCTGCGTTAGGTGCCGTGTTTATATCGGGCTGCATTTTTTTGCTTTTAAGTTTATTTAAAGTGAGGGAGTGGATAATTAACGCGATTCCGCTTGTTCTTAAACAAGCTATAGCGACAGGCATTGGTGCTTTTTTAGCGCTTATTGCGTTAAAGAATGCTGGAATTATTGTCGCGAGTCCAGCCACGTTAGTTCAGCTTGGAGATATAACTTCTGCGGGTCCATTACTTGCAATTTTAAGCTTTTTTGTCATCGCGGCGTTATTATTTCGTGATTTCAAAAGTGGTGTATTGATCAGTATTTTATTAGTGACATTGATTTCTCTGAGTTTAGGCTTAGTGCAATACCAAGGCGTAATTTCTATGCCGCCTTCACTTGCTCCTACATTTATGCAATTGGATTTTGCTGCTGCGTTTGAGCTTTCTATGCTCAGTGTTATTTTTGCTTTTTTGTTTGTTGATTTATTTGATACCTCAGGTACTTTAGTTGCTGTAACTCAAAAAGCAGGTTTAGCCGATGAAAAAGGCAATATGCCTCGCTTAGGACGAGCATTAAGTGCTGATAGTACGGCAACAATTGCAGGCTCAGTACTTGGCACATCTACGACAACGTCATATATAGAATCGGTGGCGGGTGTGTCTGTTGGAGGGCGTACTGGTTTAACCGCTGTTGTGGTCGGGCTGTGTTTTTTATTGATGATGTTTTTTGCACCGCTTGCGAAAATGGTTCCTGCTTATGCTACCGCTGGTGCAATTTTATATGTTGCAGTTTTAATGCTGCAAAATTTAAAGTTTGTAAATTGGGATGATATGACAGATGCCATTCCGGTCAGTGTAGTGCTGTTAATGACACCTTTAACGTTTTCAATCGCGCATGGGATTGCACTTGGTTTTATTTCTTATACGGCTGTTAAAGTATTATGTGGTAAACGTGATGAAGTTAGTATCAGTGTATGGATACTAACAGCGATGTTTGTTATTAAATTTGCATTTTTGTCCTAATAAGATAAAACGAAGAAAAAGTGATCACCACTTTTTCTTCGGTGCAAATAAAATATCTAAGTCGTCTTGTTCTTCTTCGTTTTTCTTTTTTAATGCCGTTGCATTTGAAGCTTTAAGTTCAGTACTAATTGTTTCCAGGTAACCTTCCAGCTCAGCGCGTTTGGTTGTTACATACTCATCAGTGTAGGAAATTGCAGAAATAGTCGCATAAGCTTTTTCAAAGTATTGCCTAGCTGAGCCGACCATATTAGCTGAACGTGCTGATAAACCTCGCTTTATTTGACTTTCTATATTTATTTTTAGTTGGAGTTTTTCTAGGCGTTTGTCTTCGGCAACGAATACTTGGCTATCTACTTTCCCTTTTCCATGTTCAGAACGTAGTATCACTCTTAATTTTTTTATACCTTGGATCAATGCAATGAGTTGCTTGTCGTTATCCGGTAACGCTAAGTTCTCACCGTTTGTCCCTTCAGGCTTGTTTGCTAGACGTTCTTTTGATTCTTTTAGGCGGTTTTTTAGTTCTTTTGAAGTGGGGGATAATTGTACCATTGAAGATAGCGCGTCATAAATACGACGCTGAATAACATATAAAATGTGATCTGACATGGGGATATTGGCGCTATTAAGAAGCACATCTTCAGACTCTTCGATGATCTTTTTTTGTTTTGTAAGGTCTTTACGACGCTCAGTCTCTTGTTTCTCTTTATGTTGTTGTACAGCACTAACCCAAAGGGCAATGACGATCAGCGCAACAATTAACATAATAATAATAGAAACGATCATGGTTTTGGTCTCTGGTTTCTCAAACTAATAATTTTTATCTTACATTAAATATATGCTAACTGGGTAGTTTTGCGCAGCTTATACAAAATAAAATTAGCATTGTGGTTATTTATTACTATTAATTGCACGTTCATAATATTTTCCAATTTGAATACCAGTCAAATGATGGCTACCTCAAGGCGTAGGATTATGCTAGCCTTGATGCATTAGTCTTATAAATGTACCTGTGGCTGTATTTATTTTCTTTAAGAAGAAATAAAGCTTGGCTTGAAGCGGTGTAACATTTATAAATAAGCAGTATAACAACACTAAAAATGCAGCCATGAAATTACAACAACTCAGATACATCGTCGAAGTTCAAAACCATAAGCTTAATGTATCAGCAACAGCTGAAAGTTTATTTACCTCACAACCAGGCATCTCTAAACAAGTTCGTATGTTGGAGGATGAACTCGGCGTGCAAATTTTTGGACGAAGTGGCAAACATTTAACTCATGTGACCAGTGCTGGGACTGAAATTATTAATATTTCACGCGAGATTCTTTCTAAAGTCGAAGGAATTAAAGCGGTCGCAAATGAGCACACATTGCCAGATCAAGGTAAGCTGAATATTGCTACAACGCATACGCAAGCACGTTATGCGCTGCCTAGTGTTATTCAAGGCTTTATGAAGAAGTACCCTGCAGTATCGTTGCATATGCATCAAGGAACGCCGCAGCAGATTTCTGATGCTGCAGCTAGAGGGGATGCGGATTTTGCAATCGCAACTGAAGCATTGCATTTATATTCAGATTTAGTGATGTTACCGTGTTATCACTGGAATCGCAGTATTGTAGTTGCAAAAGATCACCCCCTAGCTAAAAAAGCAGATTCACTTACCGTAGCTGATATTGCAAAGTACCCATTAATTACGTATGTATTTGGTTTTACTGGGCGTTCAGAGCTTGATAAAGCATTTAATGCGCAAGGGCTTGACCCCCATATTGTTTTTACAGCAACGGATGCCGATGTGATTAAAACTTATGTGCGCCTTGGGCTAGGGGTCGGTGTAGTTGCATCAATGGCAATTGATCAAGTCTCAGATACTGATTTGGTGTGTATTGATGCGAGTCATTTATTTGAAGCCAGTACGACTAAAATCGGCTTCAGAAAAGGCAGTTTTTTACGCAGTTATATGTATGATTTTATAGAGCGCTTTGCACCTCACTTAACAAAAGAGCGTGTTGAACGGGCGAGCTTATTACGAAATCAAGATGATGTAGACAAATTGTTTGAAGGTATAGATTTACCTGTTAAGTGATGAAGTATTAAAAAAGCCGCAAAAGCGGCTTTTTTAATACGTAAAACTTAACACTCGATAATATTGACAGCTAAGCCACCACGTGCGGTTTCTTTGTATTTTGTTTTCATGTCGTTACCAGTATCAAGCATCGTTTTAATAACCTTATCCAATGAAACTTTTTGTTCGCCACTGCCGCGGATTGCTAAACGGGAGGCATTAATCGCTTTAATTGCGCCCATTGCATTACGTTCAATACATGGCACTTGAACAAGCCCACCTACAGGATCGCAGGTTAAACCTAAGTTATGTTCCATGCCAATTTCAGCCGCATTTTCAACTTGTAATACATTACCACCAACAATTTCAGTAAGTGCACCTGCGGCCATTGAACAGGCAACGCCTACTTCGCCCTGACAGCCAACTTCAGCACCTGAAATTGATGCATTCTTTTTATAAAGTATGCCAATAGCAGCAGCAGTCAACAAGTAGCGAGTCGCGATATCGCGATCCACCTCTTTAATAAATGTATGGTAGTACATTAATACCGCAGGTAATATACCCGCTGCCCCGTTAGTAGGAGCGGTTACTACACGACCACCTGCGGCGTTTTCTTCATTGACGGCTAAGGCAAATAAATCAACCCAATCCATCGCGCGAAGTGGATCATTACTGACTTCAATATTGAGTTTTAAATACAGACTAGGTGCGCGGCGCTTTACTTTTAAACCACCCGGTAATATACCTTCAGTACGCATGCCGCGTTCAATACACGCTTTCATTACTTGCCAAATATTGAATAATTCATCTTTTATGGCATCTTCAGTGCGAAGTGTTTTTTCATTTTTCATCATTAAGCTTGATACGCTATACCCTGAGTCTTTACACATTTCGAGTAATTCTTTAGCGCTGCCAAATGGAAAAGGTGCAGGATTTTCTTCGCGAATATCAAGTGCAGCTTGTTTTTCGTTATCAAACTCTTCATCGGTTACAATAAAGCCACCGCCGATTGAATAATAAACTTTACTGTGGAGTTTATCGCTTCCTTTAAATGCAATAATTTCCATTGCATTTGAATGCTTTGGTAAGGTTTTACGACGATGAAATACGATTGCACCTTGTTTCGGGAATTTGGCTTGATGTACTTGATTTAAGTGGATGACTTGTTCATTTTCGATTTTAGTGAGAATATCATCGACTAAATCGGCATCGATCGTTTCTGGGTCATAACCCGCAAGACCTAGAATAACGGCTTTACCTGAACCATGACCAATACCTGTTTGTCCTAATGAGCCATACAGCTCGACTTTAACGCTGGTGACATCGGTTAATAAGCTTTGTTCTTGTAGTTCGTTAACAAATAAACGCGATGCGCGCATTGGGCCGACGGTGTGAGATGATGACGGGCCGATGCCAATACTAAACATATCAAATGCACTGATCATAATTACTTTACTCTACTTTTTACTCAGCACGATTGCTGCCTTTGAACGGTCGCACATAATAACGCGTAATTATACCCTTGTAACCATTTGCAACAGAGTTTTAAACTGGTATGGCGAGCTGTTTTGTAAAGTTTTTTATAATGCTTGCAGTTGCGCCCCATAGTAATCCATAAGGGGTTGAAAACCCTTGTAAAGTGATTATCTTACCAAAACGCTCAAAATTTATAGGATGCCAATTATTTACATTAGCGAGTGCACTAACTTGCAGCAAAAAACTTGCAGCGACTTCATTTTTATCAGCTTGCCAAAATGTATTGGGTGCTAACAGGCCTACATAGGGCGTAATCGTGAAACCTGTGAGGGTGGAGTAATCTGCTAATTGACCAACGATAGTCACATTCGATGGGGCAATATTAAGCTCTTCATTTAGCTCCCGCAGTGCGGTATGGCGTAAGTTTGTATCGGTTAATTCATGTTTACCGCCAGGTAAGCAAATTTCACCCGGGTGATGATTTAAAAAAGTAGGGCGCTTGCATAATAATATATGTGCGCTGTTGTCTATATCAATTAATGGCAACATGACTGCACTGGCCCGTTGTGGACGTTTAGAGCGTATACTCTGAATTTGCTGCGCATGCTCATTAATAAGCGCGCTTAGCTGAAAACGCGCCATAAGCTGTTGACTATTCACACAGGTTACTTCAATAAAGGTAGAATTTTGTTTACTTTATCGTAAGTTTCTTGGTATTCCAAATCAACGTGAGAATCAGCGACAATTCCGCCGCCAGCCCAACAATAAATATGTTGTTTATGACATACTAAAGTACGAATAGTGATACTGGTATCCATATTGCCACAGGCGCTTAAATAACCAATTGAACCACAGTAAATACTGCGACGATGTGGTTCTAGTTCTTCAATAATTTCCATCGCTCGAATTTTGGGAGCCCCAGTGATAGAACCTCCGGGAAATGCCGCATAAAGTTGATCAACGGCTGTTTTATCATCAGCTAATTGCGCAGTGACTGTACTGACTAAGTGATGCACTGCGGGGAAACTTTCAATAGCAAATAGAGAGGGGACCTGCACTGTGCCAGGCTTTGCAACTTTGCCTAAATCGTTGCGCAGCAAGTCAACTATCATGACATTTTCAGCGCGGTCTTTGGATGATTTTTGTAAGCGCGTTGCTTGTTGAACATCTGTTACTTCATCAAGGCAGCGTGGTAGCGTGCCTTTGATTGGTTTGGTTTCTATGTGCCCGTCAGTGATGGCAATAAAACGTTCTGGGGAAATAGATAAAATAGCGCCATCAGGGTGATTGATAAAACTTGAAAACGGCGCTTTATTGGCTTCTCTTAATAGGCAGTAAGCTTCCCATGGTGATCCTTGGTATTGCGCTTCGAAACGTTGAGCAAGATTTATTTGATAACAATCGCCACTTTTCAAATAAGCTTGAATTTTTGAAAATTTAGCGCCGTATTGATCTCGACTCATATTAGATAACCAGTCACGGGTTATTTTAAATGCTTGCTGTTGTGTTGGTACATCATTTAAAGGCGTTAAATACAGAGCAAGCCTGTCGGTATCAGGCTGGGCGACATAAAACCAGCTGTTGCGTTGTTTATCGTAAATAAGCGCATCTGGGTAGAGTCCAAGGCTAAGCTGTGGCATATGAATATCGTTAATGGCTTGCTCAGGAACTTGTTCAATAACTCGGCCAAAGTCATAACCAAAATAGCCAAGCCAACCACCGCTAAAAGGTAAGGCGGGTTGAATTTTGCTGCTATCTAATTTATTAAGCTCTTGCTGCATAATAGCAAAGCTGTCTTGAGACGTTACTTGGCCATCAATATAAGTGAGGTTATTTTTAACCTCTAAGCGTATTTTTGGTGCGATAGCTATAATATCATAGCGACTGTTCACATGATGGCTATTGGCCGAATCTAATAGTATTGCGTAGGGTAAATGAGCAAAATAGGTGAAAAGCTCTATGCAGTTGAGCGAAATGTCTAATTGAATGCAGGTTTTTTGTTGGTTTATCATCTATTTTTTACCCTGTAAAACTGGCTCGAAACGGGCTGGGAGGGTATCATAAGTTATAATTTTTTGGCAGCGTTTCGTGACGTCGCCTATGCGCTATACAAACCACCGTCACCGGTTTGACCAAGGTTGCGTGTTTACACGTAACGGTAATTTAAGGAACCTCTATGAGTACTATTCGTCAGCAAGATTTTATTGATAGCATTGAAGATGCTTTACAATATATTTCGTTTTATCATCCACTTGACTTTGTTCAAGCGCTTGAAAAAGCTTATCACAAAGAGCAAAGTAAAGCGGCTAAAGATGCGATTGCACAAATACTTATTAATTCGCGTATGTCGGCAGAAGGTAAGCGTCCACTGTGTCAAGACACCGGCATTATTACGTGTTTTGTAAAAGTAGGTATGGATGTTAAATGGGATAAAACAGATTTGACTGTACAGCAAATGGTTGACGAAGGGACGCGTCGTGCTTATTTGAATCCAGATAACCCGTTACGCGCATCGATTGTTGCAGACCCTGCTGGTAGCCGTAAAAACACAAAAGATAATACGCCATCAGTTGTGCACATTGATCTAGTGGCAGGCGGTAATATTGAAGTGATGGTTGCAGCAAAAGGCGGCGGCTCTGAAAATAAAACCAAAATGGTGATGTTAAACCCGTCTGATGATGTGGCTGAATGGGTTGAAAAAACCTTACCAACCATGGGCGCGGGTTGGTGCCCACCAGGCATGCTAGGTATAGGTATTGGCGGTACAGCCGAAAAAGCAGCCGTACTGGCAAAAGAATCGTTAATGGATCCGGTTGATATTCATGAACTTATAGAGCGTGGTGCTGAAACGACCGAAGAGAAAATGCGTTTAGATATTTTTGGACGTGCCAATAAACTAGGTATCGGTGCACAAGGTTTGGGTGGTTTAACAACCGTTGTTGATGTGAAAATTAAAACAGCACCAACCCATGCAGCTTCTAAGCCTGTGGTTATGATCCCAAATTGTGCTGCAACTCGCCATGTACATTTTACTCTTGATGGCTCAGGCCCAGCTAACCTAAAAGCGCCGAAGCTTGAAGATTGGCCTGAAGTAACATTTGAAGTAGGTGAAGGCACACGCCGTGTTGATTTAAATACGTTGACTAAAGAAGACACGCGCGAGTGGAAAATGGGTGAAACAGTATTGCTATCAGGTACTATTTTGACTGGCCGTGATGCTGCGCATAAGCGCCTGCAGGATATGATCAATTCAGGTGAAGGTTTACCTGCTGGTGTTGATTTTGATAATAAATTTATTTATTACGTTGGCCCTGTTGATGCAGTACGCGATGAAGCGGTAGGCCCAGCAGGCCCAACAACAGCAACACGCATGGATAAATTTACTGACATGATGTTAGAGAAAACTGGCATTATTGGCATGATTGGTAAAGCGGAACGTGGCCCTGCTACCGTAGAGTCTATTAAAAATAATAAATCGGTTTATTTAATGGCTGTAGGTGGCGCTGCTTACTTAGTGTCTAAAGCAATCAAAAAAGCCCGTGTTGTGGCATTTGAAGATTTAGGTATGGAAGCTATCTATGAGTTTGAAGTTGAAGATATGCCAGTAACAGTGGCAGTCGACAGTGAAGGCGCTAATGCGCATACGCAAGGTCCAGCAATTTGGAAAGCTAAAATAGAAGAGCTGAACTCTAAACTACAGTAATATTTGAGTTATATTTGGCGGTATTTAAATACTTTTGAATACCGCTTTCACATCTGACCAGTTGGATGTAAGCTTTCGAACTTCTCGCAACTATTTAAAATCCCTCGATTATTCCAGATCTGACCTTGTAATTTTTACTTTACAATAATATTTAAGTTGACGTTCACGTCAACAGTTTCATGCTTCAACATTAAATAAGTTAATTAATTATTCCATATACTGTTAATTTTTGAATTTAATATGCTATTTGTGAGGTGTATTTAATGTTTTTATTGTATTGGTATATCTAGATTGGGTTTATCATCTCATATAGTGGCAAGCACTAATATGAAGTGATAGAGTCTCGACAATTTCAGCGCGCATACCCTCTCACGGGTTACAAATTTCGGAGTAAGATAAAGTGGCTGTGTTTAATCAAGTTGATTTTGATAACCATGAGCAAGTGGTTTTTTGTTCGGATAAAGAATCAGGCCTTCGTGCAATTATTGCCGTTCATAATACTAATTTAGGCCCTGCTGTAGGTGGTTGCAGAATGTGGGATTACGCAAGTGACGATGACGCTGTCGTTGATGCACTGCGCTTATCAAAAGGTATGACCTACAAAAATGCAGTAGCACGCTTACCGTTTGGTGGTGGAAAGTCTGTAATTATTGGCAACGCGAAAGAAATAAAATCAGAACAATTATTTCGTGCTTTTGGTCGCCAATTAGAGCGCTTAAATGGTAGTTATTATTCTGCAGAAGATGTAAACATTACCTGCGGTGATGTGGCTATTATGAATAAAGAAACTAACTATGTATTAGGCCTAGAAGGTAAAAGCGGTAACCCATCACCGTTCACTGCGTATGGTACATTTTTAGGTATTAAAGCGGCTTTACAGCATCAACGTGGTCATCAAGATTTAACGGGCATTAAAGTGGCGGTACAAGGTTTAGGTGCTGTGGCTTATAGTTTATGTAAATATTTACATGAAGCCGGTGCAACATTGTTTGTAACTGATATAAACCAAGTCGCCATTGACCGTGTAGTCAATGATTTTGCTGCAACAGCAGTGAGCATTGATGAGATATATGATCTTGATGTGGATGTATACGCACCCTGTGCACTTGGTGCAACAGTTAATGATGCGACAATTGCACGCATTAAAGCGACAATTATTGCTGGTTGTGCAAATAATCAATTAGCTGAATCTCGCCATGGTGAGATCATCCGTAAAAAAGGTATTTTATACGCGCCAGATTACGTGATAAATGCTGGCGGTATTATCAATGTTTATTATGAAACAGCACCTGAAGGTTACAGCGCAGAAGCGTCAAATAAACATGTTGAGGGAATTTTTAATACCTTGACTGAAATTTTTGCGCGCAGTGAAAAAGAGCAAAAATCAACGCATTTAATTGCGGATGAATTAGCGCAAGAAATTATTAAAAACGGTTTATAACAAATCGAGCTTTGGGCGTGCTCTGCACGCCTTTACTTTATTAAACAAATCCCTCACGATACAATTATCTCTGACTTGTATAGTAATTTGTAATGACACCTATCGACTTAACCACTTGGCCGCGGCAACAGCACTTTTCACTGTTTAAAGACTTTACTCAACCGTATTTTAATGTCTGTGTGCAACTAGATATGCAGCCACTTTATAACTATTGCAAAGCACAGCAAATTTCTTTTTTTCAATCTTATATTTATTTAACACTACAAGCTTGTCATAGATATCAACCTATGTTGCAGCGAGTTATTAATGATGCACCTTGGCAACTAAACACGGCGCGTGCAAGCGTAGTCGAACTGGCGCAAGACGACACATTTAGATTTAGTTATTTTACAAAACAAGATAGTTTTTTTGCTTTTCAAACTCATGCAACACACGTAAGTACAGCGGCAAAATTGCAGCCGTTATTTTCACATGCTTTTTCACAAACTGAAGGGCAAGCTGATTTAATTCATATCTCAGTATTGCCATGGCTCGATTTTATGAGCTTTTCTCATGCTTTTACGCAAGGGACGAATTTAGGTATTCCAAAATTGGTATTTGGAAAGTTAAATAAATTAACGGGGAAAATGCCGTTATCAATTGATGTGCACCATGCACTAATGGATGGTTTACACGTTGCAAAGTTTATTAATGAACTGCAAGTTGCGATTACACAGTTTATAAACACGAATTAGTAAATAAAGTTATTAATTAAATTAATGAAAGTAAAATAAGTGGTATGTTAATATAATTCTTATACAGAAAAATAATGATCCATAAGCGTTTACAAATCATTATCAATAACTTTACGGCTGCAAACAAAGTAGTCATTCATGGATTCGAAGGCGTTGAGTAAAATGATACGAGTGTGTTTATTCTTATTGATGTTGATAACGCCCCAATGCGCAACTGCGCAAGCAACTCGTTTGCCTCTTAATGACTATTTTTCTGAAACGTGGAATACACGTTCAGGATTACCTCACAACAGTATCAACAGTATTGTACAGACAAAAGATGGTTATATATGGATAGCAACGTGGGAAGGGCTTGCTCGCTTCAATGGCCGAGAGTTTAAACTATTCACCCGTTCAGAAATTACAGGATTACCAGACTCAGGGCTTCGAAGTTTAGTTCCTCAAGCTGATGGTAGCCTCTACATTAGCGGCGCACGTGGTGGCATTAGCCATCTACGCAAAGGGCATTGGTCTGCACAGAAAAATGCCTCAGCAATGGTTAATCATGTTTTAAAAACAAGTGATAACAAAATATGGTTAGCCTTAGAGGGCGATGGGGTGGCTTATCGTGATGAGAATGAAGAAGATAAAAGTGTATTAATTAATTTAAGTGCTTATCGATTGGTTGAAGATGGCGAGGGCGTTATTTGGGCTGGAACCAGTGATGGTTTATATCAAATAAAAAATAAAGTAGCCAAATTAATTCCCCCTAAGAGTGGTTTACCTACAGGGCCAATATATACATTATTTATGTCTCAAGAAGGGCAATTAATCGTCGCTGGAGAAAAGGGAGCATGGCGATATGTGAGTAACCGGTTTGTTAGTATTGATGAACAGCTGGATGGCATTGCTATTTCAAGTGTATTGCAAGATAACCACAATGCTCTGTGGTTTGGGACTATTAATAAAGGTGTATTTCGACTCAGTGAACTGGGATTAGAACGACTTGATTCAGACGCAGGTTTGCCCGCCAACCGTATTTTATCGTTACTTCAAGATCGTGAAAACAGTATTTGGATCGGGACTAATGGTGGTGTACACCGTTTACGTGAAGCGCCATTTTCAGCATGGACAAAAAAGCGTGGGCTAAGTGGTGATTATGTCAGAACGGTACTGCCTCACTCAGATGGCAGTGTTTGGATTGGCAGTAGCACAGGATTAAACCGAATCTTGGGTGATAAGGTTGAATCAATTTCACTTGCGAATAAGGGCGATCCTTTATCTATTTTAAGTTTGGCTGAAGATCAACACGGACATGTTTGGATAGGCACTTATACCAGCGGCTTAATGCGGGTAATTGATGGCAAGATTTACCCGGTTAAAAGTCGTGATAATGGCTTATCAAGTAACGAAGTTAGGGCTTTATTATTTGATAAGCAACAGCGCCTGTGGGTGGGGACTGCGACAGGGCTTAGCCGGATTGATCCCGATGGAACAACACTGCAATATACCACTAAGCAAGGTTTGCCCGGTGAGTTTATAATTGCTTTAGCTTTGGATGGGCTTGGGAATGTTTGGGCCGGAACGGGTGTGGGCGCTGCTATGTTTAATAACGTATTAGGTCAGTTTAAAGAGCAAGCATTTCCTAAGCAATTTAACGCTCAATATGCATTCGGGTTTTATGCCCAGAACGATTTAATGTGGATGGCCACTGATCGGGGGTTAGTACGGTTTAATATTGTTACTGGCGATATCGCTATTCTAGGACGCGAACAAGGTCTACCGGTTGATAAACTTTTCCAGTTAGTTGCGCAAGGGGATTCGTTTTGGTTATCGAGTAATCGCGGTATTCTTGAGGTTAAACAACAACAAGTTAACGAGTTACTTGATAACCCCCAAAAAAGTAAAAATAAACGACTTCAGTATCAACTATATGATGAAGGTGATGGCATGCTCAGCGCCCAAGCTAATGGGGGATCAAACCCGGCAGCTGCATTTCACCAAGATGGCAGTATTTGGTTTGCAACCGCGCATGGTGTAAGCACTGTTATGCCTGAACGGTTAAAAAAAGCAGCGCAAATATCATTACCAACAGTCATAGAAAGCTTGTATGTTGATGGTAAAAGTACACCATTGGCTTTTGATGGTAAGGACATAATACTACCGCCAGGGGCTTCAAGGTTATCGTTTAATTATGCTGGTTTGAGCTTTATTATGCCGCAGCGGTTAAACTTTCAGACTAAACTACTCGGCTACAATGACACATGGGTAAACCGCCAGCAGTTAACAATTACCGAATACACCAATTTAGCACCGGGCAAATATACTTTTATTGTCCGTGCAGGTTACCCTAATGGGCAGTGGCAAAATAATTCTAAGAGTATTACATTTGTAATTCAGTCCTATTTTTGGCAAAAGTTAAGCTTTAAAGTTATGCTTTTTTTAGCGCTGGTTATTTTGTCTTTTGCATTATACAAATACCGCCTATATCACTTTAAAAAAATTGAAAAAGAACTTACCCTGCGAGTAATACAGCAAACTAAAGATCTACAGCAGCAAGCTGATGCGTTTGCACATCAGGCCACACATGATCAGTTAACGGACTTACCAAATCGTCGCGCATTTGATACTTGGTTGGCAGATAATTTTTCGGATTTCAAGCAGCAATCTTTACCTTTGGCTATTGCGATAATGGATATTGATCATTTTAAACGCATAAATGATGGCTGGTCACATATTATTGGTGATCGTGTAATTTGCGTCGTTGCTCATCTGTTGAGTGAATGTAGTGAGGTTGATACGAGCCAGATAGCTCGATGGGGAGGTGAAGAGTTTACATTATTCTTCCCTAATAAAACTGCACAGCAAGCTGCTCTAGTTTGTGAAGAGCTACGGATGAAAATTGCAAACTACGACCTTTCAAATATTGCCAGTGATTTAACAGTCACAGTGAGTTTTGGTGTTGCAGATTCATTAACTGTTAATGATTATGACCGCTTGCTTGCGCAGGCAGATCAGGCGCTTTATCAAGCAAAAAATCACGGCCGTAACCGTGTCGAAGTTAATAATAGTTAACGCTCAAAACTCATTGGTTTTTACATTTTATCAATAATTTAATTTTAGTTTATTTTTTGTACAAGTTATTGGAGTGAAAAACAACCTACACACGAGGTTATATAAGGGACATAAATTTTATTAATACAAACATAAAAACATATAATTAACCATTTATTAACATTGATGCTATATCTTTTGTTCCCTCTTTGGGATCTTTTTACTATATAAAAGGAAATGAAAGATGAAAAATCAAATAATGAATATCGCATTAGTGAGTGTTTTAGGTATCTCGTCTGTAGTATCAGCAAAAGGCCACGGACATGCAGATTTTAGCTTTTCAGAACAATCAATTAAATCGCTAAAGTTAAACTCTTTGGTGGCTGTCGACGATACTCAATTTGTATTTAATAACACCCTATTAAATGAAGATTGGGATCGTTTCTTTACCCTGTATGCGCCAGCGCTTAACGAAAAAAAAGAGCTCATATTGCATTGGGCTGGTTATGCGAGCATTAATCCTAAAATTATTTTAGCCTTGATTGAGCAGCAAAGTGGCTTACTTTCTGACCTAGATGCAGATATCAATAAGCCATTAAGAGGCTTATCAGATAAACAAGGGTTTGATGCACAAATAGAAGACGTGGTAACTAAATTAGCTCAACGTTTCTACGCGTATAAACAATGGCAAGATGTGCAATCTACAGGTATTGAAATCACTCGCAACGCGAGCATAAGTAGCAGTACTGCTGCCACTGCAGCGTTAGTGAGTGTGTTAGCAAAACGTTCAAAATTGACGTTGGATAAAGATGAAGTAAGCAATTCGAAAAGTGCAATCACGGCATTTTTAACTACTTTTGATAGTTTATTTCCAGATAGTTACGCGCAATTACAAACCCCTTCAATAAACGCAATACAAAATAATGATACACGGTTAGCAGCAGCGAGTTTTTCAATGAACCTCCCTTGGCCATCTGGTTATTGGTACAGTGGTGGTGCACATTCAAATACCGGTTCTGGGTATCCATACTCGTCCCTTGATTTTAATAATGGCTCAGGTGGTTGGGGTAGCAATACACCATATGTGCAGGCGGCTCATGGTGGTACCGTTACGCGTTTTTCCTCTTGTAATATCCGTGTGACGCATTCAAGTGGCTATTCAACTAGTTATTATCATATGTCGAATTTGCAATACAACAGCGGCGATTATGTTCAGCCAGGCGCATGGCTTGGCCGTTATGCTAATAGTAAGGGGCAGGCATTGTGCGAAGGAGGACAGTCATCCGGCCCTCATGTGCACTTCACTTTATTATACAATGGCCAGCAAGTATCATTGCATAATCAATATATAAGTGGTCATCGTATTGATGTTGGTAACAGCAATTATGATAGCAATTGCAACAATTTCTATTTTGAGCGCTATGGTTATCGCACGTGTGCATGGCAACCGTTATATCGTTAAGTTTATGGGTTTAGCGCAATAATCGACAGACCGCTTATAGTTCTTGGGCGGTTTTTATGTAACTGCTATGAAATGATTGAATTTTGCCCTAAGCGGACATATTAATAGTTTATCTCTGTTAATAGGACCCTTTAATGGTAAACGGATTGTTAGTACTCGCACTGGTAGCGTTTGTGGTTATTTATTGGCGTTGGCCAGTAATTCAAAATCGCTTGTGGCAAAAAAAATATCAAGATTATCATTTAGATGAAAAACAAAAAGCGCTGTTGTTACGCTGTATGCCTATTTATCAAAAGATGACAGATGCTGACCGTGAGAAACTAGAGCGCCATATTGTTTGGTTTTTGAATGAAAAACGTTTCATAGGTTGTGATGGTTTAAAACTCAATGAGGGTATGAAATTAATTGTTGCTGCTGATGCATGTTTATTAGTATTAAATAAACCGTGGCCACTTTATCAAAACGTTAAAGAAATTTTGCTTTATCCCAGCGCTTATTATGCACCACAAACATCCCGGGATAGCGCAGGCTTAGTCAGCTACCATAATACTATTCGTCAAGGAGAGTCTTGGCCTGGTGGCACGTTAGTGCTTAGTTGGCACGACGTACTTGAGGGTAATAGATTACCAAACGATGGGCATAATCTTGTGTTTCATGAGTTCGCTCATCAGCTTGATCAAGAAACAGGTAAAACCACCGGCACTCCGTTACTCACGAAAGAGTCAGACTATCAAGAGTGGGGGCGCATTTTTAGCCGTGCTTTTAATCAATTAAAAACACATGTTGCCTATAGTATGCCTCATGTTATCCATAGTTATGGTGCAACAAATGAAGCGGAGTTTTTTGCTGTGATCACTGAAACCTTTTTAGAAAAGCCAAGTGAACTTCGACACTACGATCCAGAAATTTACAGCTTATTAGTTGGCTACTATCAATTTGACCCAATTAAATGGCATTAACCGCCAAATTAAGACGCTTTATCAGATATCGCTGGTAAGTTGCTATCGTTTTTGTTGCAATCAATATTAATAAACAACAAGAACAAGCGAGATAGCAATGAAAGCAATGCTCCATACAACAATGGCTGTAGCAATGTCATTGGCCCTTTATGGTCAAGCACAGGCACAAGAAAGTACTGATGATAAAAAGTGGCAAGTTGATGCACCACAAGGGCAATTTGTCGATGCGACTATCAGTGTGTCACAAGGCACATGGATGAATATTGATGTGAGCCCAGATGGTAAAACCATTGTGTTTGATTTGCTCGGTGATATTTATACTATGGCGATGTCGGGCGGTAAGGCGACTCAATTAACAACTGATATTGCATGGCAAATGCAGCCACGCTTTAGCCCAGATGGTAAACATATTGCGTTTACCTCAGATCAAGGTGGCGGCGATAACATTTGGCTAATGGATTTAAACGGTGAAAACCAAACAGCAGTAACGAACGAAACTTTTCGTCTTCTTAATAGTCCTGCTTGGAGCCCTGATGGCGACTATTTAGTTGCACGTAAGCATTTTACGGCAAGTCGTTCATTAGGTGCGGGTGAAGTATGGCTTTATCACAAAGCAGGTGGTAAAGGTGTACAGTTAACTAAACGTGCTGACGATCAAAAAGATTTAGGTGAGCCGATGTTTTCGCCTGATGGCCGTTACGTTTATTTCTCGCATGATTCGACTCCAGGTAAAACGTTTCATTATTCAAAAGACTCGGTTGCGGGTATCTACAAAATTAAACGTTATGATCGTCAAACTGGTGAGATCGAAACAATTATAAGTGGTATGGGTGGGGCGATTCGTCCAACTCCGTCACCTGATGGTAAAAAACTTGCCTATATTAAGCGAGATGATTTTCAAACGAGCCTTTACATATATGATTTAACGTCGGGTCAGCACACAAAGTTGTACGATAAACTTGAGCGTGACATGCAAGAAACATGGGCTATCCATGGCGTTTATCCAACAATTGCTTGGACACCAGATAATGAAGAGCTGGTATTTTGGGCAGGTGGTACAATCCATAAGCTTGATGTGAAAGATGGCGATGTTGAGACGGTACCATTTGAAGTACAAACAAGTAAAAAAATTCAAAAAGCGGTGCGTTTTACACAAAATATTGATGCCGATGAATTTGATGTAAAAATGCTGCGCAATGTACAGGTATCTCCAGATGGCGAAACCGCTATTTTTGAAGCGCTTGGGCATATTTATAAACGTGATTTAGCGTCAGGTAAAATAAAGCGTTTAACGAAACAAGATGATCATTTTGAGTTATTTGCGCAGTTTTCTCGCGATGGTAAAAAAATAGTTTATGTAACATGGGACGATAATGAGCAAGGTGCTGTTCGTGTTGTATCTGCTCGCAGCGGGCGTGGCGATGACATAACCACTGAACCGGGCAAATATGTAGAGCCAACATTTAGCCCAGATGGCAAAACTGTTGTGTATAGAAAAGCATCGGGTGGCGGCATATTAAACCCTGATTGGTCGTTACACACAGGCATTTACGCGGTGAGCACAAAAGGCGGCAAAGCTGAGCTAATTACAAAAAGTGGCTATCAACCACAATTTGGTGCGCAAAACGACCGTGTATTCATTATGAGTCCATGGCCAAAGCCAACATTAAGTGTTGTTGAACTTGATTCTAAGAAAGTCAGTAAACTGTATGAATCTGAGCATGCAACTGAATTTAGAGTATCGCCTGATGGAAAATACCTTGCGTTTGCTGAGCGTTTTAAAGTATTTGTTACGCCGCTAGTTGAAAGCGGTAAAACCATTAATATAGGCCCTAAAGATAGTCAATTTCCGATTGAACAGCTCTCAGTACGTGCGGGTGAAAGCATCAGTTGGAGTGCAAATAGCAATAAACTATATTGGACACTCGGCCCTGAGCTTTACCACGCAAGCTTAGCTGGGTTGTTTGATATTAATAAAGCTGATGACACTGATTTTAAAGTTAAAAGCGGCGATAACATCAGTTTTACTCGCAAAATAGCTGAGCCGAAAGGCATGATAGCCTTAACTGGTGCGCGTATTATCACCATGAAAGGTGAGCAAGTTATCGAAAATGGTGTGTTGCTAACTGATGGTAAGCATATCAAAGCACTGGGCAGTGTAGCAGATGTGAGCATTCCAAAAGGTGCAAAAATCATTGATGTAACTGGTAAAACAATTATGCCAGGGCTTGTTGATGCGCATGCTCACGGCTCGCAAGCGAGTAATGAAATTATTCCAGAGCAAAACTGGAAGAACCTAGCTGGTTTATCATTAGGTGTAACAACCATTCATGATCCTTCTAATGATACCACTGAAATTTTTGCTGCAAGTGAAATGCAAAAATCAGGGGCTATTGTAGGCCCGCGTATTTTCTCTACCGGGACTATTTTATATGGCGCCAATATGCCAGGGTATACGTCGCATATTGATTCGTTAGATGATGCTAAATTTCATTTAGAGCGTTTAAAGAAAGTGGGGGCGTTTAGTGTTAAATCATATAACCAACCCCGTCGTGAGCAACGCCAGCAAGTGATAGAAGCTGGTCGAGAGCTGGAAATGATGGTTGTGCCAGAAGGCGGATCGTTATTACAACATAACTTAACCATGGTGGTTGATGGCCATACAGGTATTGAGCACTCACTTCCTGTTGCAAACATTTATGACGATATTAAGCAGCTTTGGTCACAAAGTGATGTAGGTTATACGCCTACTCTTGGTGTTGCGTATGGTGGTATTTGGGGTGAAAACTACTGGTACGATAAAACGGACGTATGGAATCATCCACGCTTAAGTAAATTCGTACCTAAAAATCAATTGTTACCGCGTTCAATGCGTCGAGTTAAAGCGCCCGATCATCACTACAATCACTTTAATAATGCCCGTGTAGCAAAAGAGCTACAAGATTTAGGTGTGCTAGTTAATTTAGGTGCGCATGGGCAACGTGAAGGGTTGGCTGCACATTGGGAGATTTGGATGTTTGCCCAAGGTGGAATGACCCCACTGCAAGCAATTCGCGCCGCGACGCTTGATCCGGCCAAATACATAGGCCTTGATCAAAATATTGGTTCGTTAGAAGTAGGTAAATTAGCCGATTTAATGATCATCGACGGTAATCCGCTGACGAATATTCGTGATACAGATAAAGTTGATTACACCATGATCAACGGCCGTTTATTTGATGCGGCAACAATGAATGAAGTTGGTAAAAAAGAACGCGATAAACTTTACTTTGAAGATAAGTAATTATTAGCGTTATAGACTAATTAAAAGCGGCTAAATAGCCGCTTTATTTTTTTAACAACAAAGTAACGCCTTGATATTAAGTCCCTATGAAACGCTGAAGTCTGCATCTTGAAGCGGTTTGGGTATATAGCTTTGTACAAGTTGTCGTAGTAATAATGGGTCTTGCAATAGTTGGTTGCTAGAATGCATGACTCTTGCTTGGCAGATCATACCTTCTTTTAATGTCATTAATAATTGTGCTAACTGCTTGGCTTTTTCTGACTTGCTTTTAAATTGTGTTGTTTGCGATAGCTTGTCGAACAGCAATTGTAAAACAGCTTTTTTGTGTGCACTGCAAAGTATTGCAATAGGGTGGTCGCTGTGTGGAAATTCAGCCGCAGTATTAATAAAAAAACAACCATTAAAGTCGCCAAGCTCTATGGCCTTATTATCTATCCAAATTGAGAGTGAACCAAACAGCGCTGATGCGATTTCAAAAGGAGTATCACAGTTTTTTAACCGATCGTTGAGCCAATGATTAAAGCGTTTATCCCTGGCTTCAAGGCAGGCGCAAATCAACTCATCTTTACTGACAAAGTGGTTATAAAGAGTTTTTTTTGCAACGCCAGACTCTTTTAGTATTTCATTAATACCTACCGCATGAATCCCTTTTTGATAGAAGGCTGTCAGTGCAGTATTAATAATATGGGTGCGCTTATCCATGATGGCTCCTTGTAAAAAAGTAAGCTTGACATGAGTAGACCGACTTGTCTATCATTTGCGTGTAGACAAGTCGGTCTACTTTTGGTTGGGAGTTATATTTATGAATGATGGATCGTATCAAGCTGTCATTGCAGGGGTGTTTTCAACGCTTACATTGTTGGTTTTAGCGTATTTAGAAAGTGTAAATAATTATGGGGTCTGGCTTATGGCACCTTTTGGCGCCACGGCAGTATTAGTTTTTGGAATACCAGATAGCCCTTTGGCAAAAGCTAAAAATGTGATTGCAGGCCATTTGATCACTGCTTTTATCGCGGTCGTGTTTGTCACTTATATAGGCTCAGATCCTATTAATATTGCCACAGCGACGGGTCTTGCAATAACGGCGATGATGCTAACTAAAACAGTTCACCCAGCAGCAGGGGCCAATCCTATTTTAATTATAAGCAGCGGGCAAAGTTGGGACTTTTTAATTATGCCAGTATTGATTGGCACCGTATTTATTGTCGTGTGTGGCTATTTGAGTACGTGGTTGATAGTTAAAGTGACTCTTTATTGTGAGCACAAAAAAACCGCTTAAGAGCGGTTTTTTTGTTTGCTTAGCTGTAAATTACACAACACCGCGTGGAAGGCGGCAGTCATGTTCTTTTCTCGCTAAGTACACAATCCAAAACTCTTCAGCTGTGTAGCCATCTTCATTTTCTGTAGTAACAGTAAATGCTGCTTTTTTAACGGCTGGAACAGTCGTTTTTGTTTTGGTTTTTTTAGCAGGCGCTTTTTTTACTGTTTTCTCAGACGAACCGCCTGAAGTTAACTGCTCAGTTAATTCAGCAACTTCTGCAAGGCGCAAATTTTTGCCGCCATCGATGCTGTACCAACCAGGTTTGGTGGTGATTTCAGGTTTATTACCATTGGCTGCTTCATATGCTGCTTCAAAGGCATTTAACACTTCTGTTTTGTCTAGTTTGCTCATCAGAGACCCTATACGTTGTAAACACAGATTAAGAATACCTATTTATACCTATTTTTGGGCTACTTTTCAATTTTTTGCGATTTCCCTTCCATTTTGAATAGATAACCGCCAAAATTTGCACAAAATCTAACGTTTATGTGGAATATGAAATGCAACGTCGAGAATTTAACCAGTTATTAAATGCGATCTTAAAGCCTGACTCAATTAAGGATTTTTGCCCAAATGGGTTACAAGTTGAGGGGCGAGAACGGATTCAAAAAATAGTAACAGGTGTAACCGCCAGCCAAGCGTTGATTGATGCTGCAATTGCCCTCTGTGCAGATACTATTTTAGTGCACCATGGCTATTTTTGGAAAGGCGAAGCACAGCCTATCACGGGTATTAAAAAGCGCCGTATTGGTGCGTTACTGAATCATGATATTAATTTATTTGCATATCATTTGCCATTAGATGTGCATCCTGAGATTGGCAATAACGCACAATTAGCTAAATTACTCGATTTAGAAATGACAGACGGCTTAGAGCCGATAGCAAATAGTGTTGCAGTAAAAGGGCGATTAAAAACGCCTATGACGGGTGAACAGTTCGCGCAAAAAATAGCTGAGGTACTCAATCGAGAACCCTTAGTGAGTTTAGTGCGTGATGAACCAATTGAAACCATAGGGTGGTGTACAGGTGGTGGGCAAGGTTATATTGACTTAGCTGCTAACCAAGGACTCGATGCTTATTTAACGGGTGAGGCATCAGAGCAAACAATTCACAGTTCACGAGAACAAAACATTGATTTTTTTGCCGCGGGTCATCATGCGACCGAACGCTATGGGATCCAAGCGCTCGGTGAGCTATTAGCACAACAACATGGATTTGACGTTACCTTTATTGATATAGACAACCCAGTTTGAAAATAAGTCAAATTCTGTTGATTGAAAACTACAGCGCCTCTGGATCAACCCAGCGGCGCACTGCAATCCAACCACGGCCAATTACTTCGTGCCATTGACGTGTTACAGCTAAGAGTACATTTACATTAGGGACATACTGTTTATGGACAGGCCAAGCAGAGTAATCATAAAAGTCAGTCGCAGCGGGTATTACATCAACCCCTTGTGCGTTAAATAAATCTTTTGCACGGCGCATATGGCTCGATGATGTGACTAACGCAACTTTAAAATCCACAAGTGCAGGCGCTAAAAATTTAGCTTCGTCGGCGGTGTCCATGGCTGCTGGGTTTTGCTTTATACGGTTAGCTTTTACTCCAAGGCTAATCGCTGTTTGCTGCATTAAATGACTATTGGTGACTTTGCCGTAGCCCCCACCTGAAACAATAAGCTGTGCGTGTGGATAAAGATACGCAAGCCTTATGCCTTCTACTAAACGACTTTTTGCACAATTACCCAGCTGGCTATTCGCACTGAGGTTTGGGTTTGGTATTAGATCGCAGCCAAGTACCACTATCTTGTCTATTTTTGAATGATTTTTAGAATTAAATACATATTGAAGTTGCGTGGAAGGATCGACTATTTTTTGGCCCATAAACGGTGTGCTGATCAGCATTAGCGCGCAAGTAACGAGTAAGCCAGTAAATGCGGCGACTTTGTTGTTACGCAAAGCTATCAAAAAGCACAAAGCACATATTAGGCCGAACAAGGGCAGTGGCATGAGCATTGCGCCGAGGATTTTTTTAAGTTCAAACATCACAGTAGCATCAGTAAAAGAGTTTTACGTATGCTACTGGGTTCGCTTGATTTTATCGACCGTTATTTAACTTACAGGTATTTAAAAAGTGGCGATAAACCGGGTTATCCCGCATATTCTTTTTCATTGCAAGGTACATGGGGCGAGTGAGCCCTAATGCGCCAAGGGGAATCGATTTGATTAAACCTTGGCTCTCATAAGGCGTTACTAGCCAATCTGGTAATGCCGCAACGCCCATACCCGCACTGACAAGTTGAAAAATAAGTAAGCCTTGCTCTACGTTTTTTAAGGTGCCGTCAAAACGTGCATTTTGAATAAAGTGCTTAAATATATCTTGGCGTTCGCGTGGAATTGGGTATGAAATAATGGTTTCGTTTTTCAAATCCAGAGCAGTAACGTACGCTTTTTTTGCCAGTTCATGATCGGGGGCAACAATCAGCTTAAGTTTAAAGTCAAATAAATGTGCGTATTCAAGTTTATCGGGTTCACGGATATCAGAGGTAAGCACTAGATCCAACTCGTCGCTTAATAGATCAGGGATTGCGTCGTAGCTAAAGCCACGTTCGTAATCTACTTTAATATCAGGCCAAAAGTTATTAAATTCTTTAATCGTGGGTAATAGCCAATGAAAACAAGCATGGCATTCAACACTTAATCTTAACTGCGAAATCGGCTGGTTAAGGCTTTCCTTTAGTCGGCATTTTGTCGCTTCAACGCGGGGTAGTACTTCACTCGCTAGTTCAAGTAATAGCATACCTTGGGGTGTAAACCGCACCGGCTGAGTTTTACGTTCAAATAACTGGCAATCAAGCTTGTTTTCTAAATCTTTAATCTGATGAGATAAAGCTGATTGAGTTAAAAATAGTTCGCGGGCGGTATTCACCAAAGAGCCGGTTTCTTTTAAGGTCGCAATGGTCTTTAAATGTTTTACATCAATCATCTTTAATAATTCTCATGGTATAAGTGAGGTTAACTCAGATTGCAGACATAATACGCCTTTATTGAAGATGCTTCAACGTCTAGATGGCTAAAGAATGTCATTTGTTTTACTTAACGTTTACAACTTCACTATAGCATCAAATTTGACAGCGTTGTCATTATATTTATTCTGATTTATAAAAATATTTATATGAAATTACCTCAAGTTAAATAGGAGGAAGCATCAATTGTGTAATGTAAGGGAGAGGTGTAAGTTTTTAGCCATCTAAATAGCTAAATGGAGTTTTTAACATGGCACAATTACATAACTTAGGTTTTCCTCGTATAGGCACAAAACGCGAGCTTAAATTTGCAGTCGAATCATATTGGGCAGGTAAAATCAGCCAAGCAGAGTTACTTGAGAAAGGTAAAACGATCCGCGCAAAAAACTGGGCGCTACAAGCCGATGCAGGCATTGAGTTATTACCAGTTGGCGACTTTGCTTGGTATGACCATGTGTTGTCAACCTCATTACTCATCGGCGCTGTACCTAAGCGGCATCAAAAAACAGACGGTAGCGTTGATCTTGATACGTTATTTCGCATCGGCCGTGGTCGAGCACCTACAGGTTGTTCATGTGCAGCCAGTGAAATGACGAAATGGTTTAATACGAATTATCACTATATAGTGCCAGAGCTTAGCAGTGATCAGCAGTTTGCATTAAGTTGGACTGAGTTATTTGATCAAGTAACCCATGCACACGCATTAGGCCATAATGCAAAAGTGGTGTTAGTTGGCCCTGTAACTTACCTTTACTTAGCAAAATGTGTGGGCAGAGAATTTGATAAATTAAGCCTACTTGAAAAACTGTTGCCAGTGTATCAACAAGTCCTAGTAAAGCTAGCGCGCCAAGGTGTTCAGTGGGTACAAATAGATGAACCTATTCTTGCTCTTGAGTTGTCTGATGATTACCGCCATGCATTAAAAGCAAGTTTTAACACACTTGCAGGTCAAGGTGTAAAGTTGTTACTGGCTAGTTATTTTGACTCTGTGAGTGCTTACTATGATGATATAGCTGCTTATCCAGTTGACGGTGTACATTTTGATTGTGTTGCAGCTAAGGTCGATTTTACACAGATTGATTCGTTATTGAGCGCTGATCAAGTTCTATCATTAGGTGTAGTTAATGGCCGTAATATTTGGCGTGCAGACCTCGATGCGGTATTTTCCACGATAAAAGACATTGCAACAAAGCGCGGCGATAATTTATGGCTTGCTCCGTCATGTTCTTTATTACACACGCCAGTTGATTTAGAGCAAGAAGAAAAGCTTGATGATGAGTTACGCTCCTGGCTTGCTTTCGCAAAACAAAAAGGCCAAGAGCTGTCATTGTTAAAAGCAGCACTTGAGATCAATGATAACCGTGATTTAGTTACTTACTCAGCCCCTGTAAAAGCACGTTTAACATCAACACGTGTCAATAATGCAGTAGTGCAGCAACGAGTAAGTGCGTTAACCGTAAAAGAGGGGGAGCGTGAGAATGTATTTGCTCAGCGAATTGAAAAACAACATGGAGCACTTAACTTACCATTATTACCGACAACCACGATAGGTTCATTCCCACAAACACAGGCTATCCGTAAAGCGCGTCGTGATTTTAAAGCCGGTGAATTATCTGCCACTGACTATCAAAATCAAATGGAAGCCGAAATCCGCTACGCAGTAGAAGAGCAAGAAGCGCTTGATTTAGATGTATTAGTACATGGTGAAGCTGAGCGTAATGACATGGTTGAATATTTTGGTGAACTGCTTGAAGGTTTTGCTTTTACCCAGTTTGGTTGGGTGCAAAGCTATGGCTCTCGCTGTGTGAAGCCGCCGGTGATCTGGGGAGATGTCTCACGCGAAAAAGCAATGACGGTTCAGTGGACTCAATACGCGCAGTCGCTTACCAGTAAAAAAATGAAAGGCATGCTAACAGGCCCTGTCACTATTTTGTTTTGGTCATTTATTCGTGATGATTTAGATAAACCAAGCATTGCAAATCAAATAGCACTTGCGCTGCGTGATGAAGTGGTGGATTTACAAAATGCGGGCATTGAGATAATTCAAATTGATGAACCTGCATTTCGTGAAGGTATGCCACTCAAAGCCACCCAATGGCAAGACTATTTAGAGTGGGCAGCGTATGCATTTAGAGTGTCAGCCAGTGGTGTGAAAGACGAAACACAAATACATACGCACATGTGTTACGCGGAATTTAACGGTATTATTGCCGCTATTGCGGATATGGATGCCGATGTGATCACTATTGAAACATCACGCTCAAACATGGAGCTACTAGATGCATTTGAAAACTTTGATTACCCAAATGATATAGGCCCTGGTGTATACGATATTCACACACCAAACGTGCCAGATACTGCATGGATCAAAGCGTTAATCCACAAAGCCGCGCGTAAAATACCCGTTGAGCGTTTGTGGGTGAATCCAGATTGTGGTTTAAAAACACGTGGATGGGAAGAAACCCGCCAAGCACTTGATAACATGGTTAAAGCGACTAAAGAACTGCGTGAAGAACTAAAGTAAACGCTTAAAGTAAACCTCTTTACGCTGTTAAGCCCTAGTAATATTGCTAGGGCGTGTTGACCTTTGTGGATTGAAATTCGTTCAATCTAGGGGCGATTTAATCGCGGCGCGAGGTTTGTAACCTAGCGGGCTCGATAACTGCTCCTGCGTTATTCTACTGGCTCACATCCATGTGAGAATAAGTAAAAACCGAGCAAAGCTTCCGCGTCCTGCTCACGCCCCTTACCTACATCCCTGTAGGTAACAAAGAGTCAATCGCCCCTAGGAAGAACCCTTTGGGCAGCGCATGTTTGGCATTTATACTGCACTGCGTTATCGCATATTTATGGGAAACAACCACACGACATAGGCTCTGCCTTGCCTAAATACCAAACAGACTGCTGCAAAATCAATCACGAAAGGTCAACACGCCCTAGGGTTTTTTGTTTAGTTTTATGTGTAGTTGTCGTTTCTATCTAACATTATGATAGTAAAGAATTAAATTGATTGGTGCCTGATTGGCATTAATTATGTTCACTATTGTGTCTTTTTATTCTCTTAGTGAGCAAGTAAATTAGCGTATCAGAATTATTAAGGGTCTAATCAACATGAAATTACTTAGCCGCGGTGTGTTTTTACTGACTTTACTTTTTAGCGTTTCTTTGATGGCTCAGACGCAAACAGCAAAAGATCCACAGCAATTATTAGTCTCTATTGGGGACCAATTATTTAGTGATATAGGTAAAGTTAATAGCCAAGGTAATGCGTCAAAGCATGAGATGTCAGCCATTGTAAGTAAGCATTTAATGCCGCATATAGATGTGAAGTTTGTTTCATACAAATTGTTAGGTAAGCATATTAAAGGCATAGAGCGGGCGCAAGCTACAGGGTTTATTAGTGCGGTTGAGCACTATTTGACAATGACATACGCCAGTGCACTGATGAAATATACCGGGCAAGAGATCAAATTTGAAAAAAATAATGATGTCACCACCGGGGATTTTACAACAGTAAAAACACAAATTATAGATTCACAAGCCCCAACAATAGACCTGCACTTTAAACTTCGCCACGGTAAAGATGGTAGCTGGAAAGTATATGATATCGTTGCTGAAGGTATTTCCTTATTGAGTGCTAAACAAAAAGAAGTGATTCAACGTATTTCTGAAGTAGGGCTTGACCAAGTTACTCGCGAACTGAGTAGTAAATAAGCACTTTTATCCCGCCTCCAACCAGAAGCGATAAGTTACGAAAGTGACTTGTCGCTTTATATTAATACCATTATTATTCTTTTAAAATCACACTCTTTGCGCTAGCGTGTCGATCAAGGTGTGCTAGAATAAGCGCCTATAAATTATTATATTAAGCGCAGTGTCAGTTTGGTGTTGTTAAACTCGCGAACTGACCTTTATACCTGAGTAAGATAGACACTGGAGTTATGTTTTTTTAATGGAAAATGTACTTATTTGGCCTAAAGAATACCCGTTGTTAGTCAAAGGACTTATTGAGCAAAACGGTGCATTCATTTTGGATGCTTTAGAAGCATGGCCAGCCTGTCGCTCTAATGAAGAAGACGATGGCGTTTGTACCACTGTATTACCTCCCATCTATTATTTAACTTGGTTAACGCCACTTGAGCCATTTGAAGAGTGTTATTTTCAGCATATTTGTGAATATGACGATTCAGCACAGCATTATATTAACGCTGCAAAAAATCATTATTATGATAATGAATATACCCCAGAAAGCTTAGTGCTTATGCTTTGTCAGCGTCTTGAAAAGTATGCGAGTGTTGCCGGACAAGCTGCAATTAAAACGCCAATATCGTTGATCTCTCAACTTTTTTCTAAACGCTATTTTACGGTTATTGAGCACGCTTTATCATCAGCAAGCAAAGTGAGTGCGCAAGATGCGTTAGCTTTATGGAAAGAAGTTGATTTTCGTGAGCGTTTTAGCTGTTTTATTCCTGACTCAATTGATTCTGTTTCGCAACTAAGTGAATTGGCGGCTAAAAAAGTCGCAGGTGGTAAAGACTATTTTACTTTGCTGACTCAAGTTTCACCGGATGTTGATTCGGTCATGCTATTAGAGCAGGCCTTACTTGCTCATTTGAGTTTTAAAACTGCAAAACAGACAATGGCGATGCGCTTTATTGAACAAGGTGCAACGGGGACGTTAGCTGATGAGAATGGAAAAACGGCTTTTATGTGGGCTGTTGAGAAAGGGTATGTAAATTTGGTTCAAACGCTCTTGGAGCAACAAGATAAAAAGCAGCAAGATAGTTTAGGTAATACGGCACTACATTATGCTGTGTTTGCTAAAAATGAGCCTCTGATGGTGCTATTACTTAAATCAGGTTATGATTTTAGGACTCAAAATATTGACGGGTTAAGTTGTTATCGACTTGCTGTTAGTATAAAAGCGACACAATTAGTAAAATGCTTGGAACGTGATTTTGGTATTAAAGAGTTATCGCCAGATGGTCAGTTTACGCGAATAAAGAAAGTCCACGGGCTACATGCGATAGTTACTTTATTATTACCATTTCAGTTGTTTTTCTTCTTTGATGATTCTTTGTCAGGTAAAAGTGAAATAACGCTAACATTGACGATGTTTTCATTAGTGTGTTTTTTCTTTGCGATGAGCTTAAAGCGGTGTGCATTATATCCACATATTAAACATCCTTGGGGATTGTTTGTATTAAGGTGTTTTTCATTGTTTAGCTTAGTAGGGCAGCTAGGTTTAGCGAGTATTGTCGCGCTAGCAACGTTAAGCGGGCTCGTTTAGTTAGGGCGTGTTGACCTTTGTGGATTGGAATTCGTTCAATCTAGGGGCGATTTAATCGCGGCGCGAGGTTTGTAACCTAGCGGGCACGATAACTGCTCCTGCGTTATTCTACTGGCTCACATCCATGTGAGAATAAGTAAAAACCGAGCAAAGCTTGTGCGTCCTGCTCACGCCCCTTACCTACATCCGTGTAGGCAACAAAGAGTCAATCGCCCCTAGGAAGAACCTTTTGGGCAGCGCATGTTTGGCATTTATACTGTGTTATCGCCTATTTATGGGGAACAACCACACGACATAGGCTCTGCCTTGCCTAAATACCAAATAGACTGCTGCAAAATCAATCACGAAAGGTCAACACGCCCTAGCTTCTAAAATTAAAAACGCGCCAAATGGCGCGTTTTTAATGAGAGTACTCGAAATATATTTACTGATTTTTTCGATCGTATTCTTGCTCAGCTTTTTCTTGTGCTAATTCATCTTTTAGCTTTCTAATTTTCAATCCTAGCTCTTGGCCTCTGTGGCGTGCGTAGTAAGTGCAGCCTACAAACATCATACTTGCAAACAGCAATTCTAATAATACCCATAGCAGTTGATCTTGAGCAATCCACAGTAACGTGAGGCCATGAATGAAATACAGCATGACAATGAAATTTGCCCATGCATAAGTGTAGGGTTTATCCTGGATAATGCCTTTGAGTGGTAATAGGAGCGGTAAAATATAAACAACAAAAATAAACCCGTTGCTATAGCCTTCTCGTGGTGCAATTAGAAATAACCAAATAGGCATTAATACTAATAAGCCAATATAGCCGATAATAGCAGTGCGTTGAAAGCGTACTGTAATCGCTTTTTTAGGTATGGTTTGAGGACTTAAATCGCTTTGCGATGTCATTGTAATTTTCTCGTTATTTTGACTAAGCGTTGACCAACACTTTGACAAATTTTTATTTCATCTTTGCTCAATTGAGCGCTATTTTGAGCACCAGCAACATGAGTTGCTCCATAAGGAGTGCCACCGGTTTGAGTTGCAAGCAGTTCCGGTACTTCATAAGGCACGCCCATTAGCATCATACCGTGATGCAACAAGGGTAATGATAAGTTGAGCAACGTTGCCTCATTGCCACCATGCATACTACTGGATGATGAAAATACACAGGCTGGTTTATCAATTAATTGCCCTTTTAACCACAACTCGCTGGTTGTTTCCCAAAAAGCTTTCGCTTGTGAGGCCATCATACCGAATCGAGTCGGGGTACCAAAAGCTAGACCATCGCACTTAATCAAATCATCTTTACTGATCACGATATCGTGCGGGTCTCTTACTTCAAATGTTCGCAATAATGCTGTACCACCTTGAGATTCAATGGACTCAGCAATTTCATGAGCCATTGCTGCGACAGAGCCATGGCTTGAGTGGTACAAAACAACAATGGTTACACTCATTAAAGTATGCTTAGTACATGTTCTGGTGGACGACCAATCGCCGCTTTATCGTTATTGACGACAATAGGGCGCTCAATTAATTTTGGGTGCGCAACCATAGCGGCAATTAGAGTATCTTCATTGAGCTCATCTTTGAGGTTAAGTTCTTTATAAATATCTTCTTTGGTGCGCATTAGTTCACGTACAGAAGAAAAACCTAACTGTTTAATCAAAATGCAGATCTGCTCTTGGCTTAATGGAGTTTTAAGGTATTCAATAATATCTGGTTGAATCGATTTTTGTTCAAGTAGAGCAAGTGTTTCACGCGATTTTGAACAACGCGGATTATGAAAAATAGTAACAGGCATAGTAACAATCCAATGAGATAAAGTAGGGCTATTTTAAGGCAAGCGGCGCGAGACTTAAAGCCTCGCGAGTTCTTTTTGCATTTGTCGGTATTGCGTAAGTAATGCTTTGAGACGCTGCTGCTTATTTAATTCTTCAGGTTTTACAAAATTTAATGCTTTTTGGACTTCGTCAGCAGCTTTCAAATAAGCACCATATTGAACATATACGTCGGCATTTGCTTCATGGTAAGCGGCTAAATTGTCTTGTTTTTTAAATGTGTCAGTGATTAATTGCTTACCTAAGTTATGATTTGGTTTTTCTAATAAAAATGACTTTAATATTCGTTCGGCAACATCATATTGCTTAGCTTCTATTGCGGCATTGGCATAATTTAGTGTGATTACTTGGTTATTAGGACGATTTTGATGCAGCGGTGCTAAATATTTAACGGCATCAGCCGCTTTTTCTTGTGCAATAAGTAAGTCAGTATACGTATCAATGTAAAATAAATTCTTTGGATCGCTGGCTAGTAACTCATTTAAAATTGGTGCAGCTTCAGCAAGCTTTTTTTGATCGAGCAAACTAATACCTAAACCATAATTAAGTGCGGCAGTATTATAAAAACTGTTTTCACGAAGCAGTTTTCTAAATAAGTTTTCAGCTGCAACAGGTTCATATTGATAGCGGGCAATAGCGCGGCTTTTTGCAAGGTTGAAGTTTAAACTATCAGGTAATTGACGTTTATCAAATTGTTGGGCTCGTAGGCGTACATCAGACACGCGACTTTCAGGTAAGGGGTGTGTAAGTAAAAAGGCTGGGGGTTTATATTTGTAACGAATTTGTGCTGCGAGCTTAGTTAAAAACTCACTTGAGGCGTAAGGGTCAAACCCCGCATTATTTAGCGTTTGCATACCAATACGATCGGCTTCTTGCTCGGCTGAGCGGCTATGAGTCAATTGGCTGAAGGCCGCTTGTGTTTGATTGGCTGAAATAATCGCTAGGCCAGCATCAGGAGACACGACAGTTGCAAGAATACCAGCGATCATCCCCGCTATTGTCAGGGCACTATTATCTTGTTGTTGCTGGATCCGACGTGCTAGATGGCGTTGGGTTACGTGGGCTATTTCGTGGCCAAGTACAGATGCAAACTGACTTTCGTTATCTGATTGTGCTATTAAACCTGTATGTACCCCGACATGACCACCATAAAAAGCAAAGGCATTTATTTCGGGGTTATTTATCCAAAAAAATGAAAATGGAAAACGTACATCACTGGCACTGGCAACTAATTTACGGCCAATTGTTGTTAAGTATTCATCTAAAACGGGATCACTTACTACCGGTGATGAACCACGAATTTGCATCATCATTACTGCACCGATTGCTTGTTCTTTTTCAAGCGGTAAAGCTTGCAGCGCTGATGTGCCAAGATCAGGAAGTTTAAAGCTGGTTTGCGCCTTTAATGGTTCACTGATCAGGATACTAAACGTTAAAAAGGCACTGAATAGTGTAATAAAGACTGATTTTAGCTGCATTTTATTCCTTGTTAAGATTTTCACCGAGCATGAGTTTAGCAATATCAATTTCATCACTGCATGCGCGACTGTCTTTTTCGCATAATTGGTATAACTCTTTTATTGTGACTCCATCAAGCTTTACTACGTTCAATTCTCGTTGTAAAAAATTAATAATTTTATGGACTACCTTATGCGCATGAAGGATGACGGCTTTATCGGCTTTGTCACCACGCTCAAAATAAAAACCAATAAATTTATGTAACTGGTTAATGCGGATCAGGTTTTTCATTGAATGGGGATCCCATACATTAAATTCCATAAAACGATTGTCTTTGACATATTGATCAATGGTCACATCTTTAGCATAGGGTAATGCCCATAATTCAAAACCACGATCTGTGAATACTTGATGTAATGCAATTCGAGGTTTTTTGTCGCAGTGAATTTCGCCAACAGAGTCCTCATGGCCATCGAGTAAATCGATATTCCAATTACGTTTATCAATTAACCTTTTCACCGCATTGTCAAAGCCGTGTTCAAGAATACCTTCCGCCTCACTCACCGAGGATGCCACAAGATGATAAAAAGGGGGAAGCTCTCCCCAGTTTATTTGTTTTTTATACCAGTTAATCTCTTTGAGAGTTGGATTACTGGGTAGTTGCGCTTTATTATGCGTGCCAGGCATTAACCTATCCTTACTACAAACTATGCTATAAGGATAAACCATTGTGATGTTTGTTTTAAGGAAAAGTTACTTTTGTTATTGTCAGCTATGGTATAAGGCGTGTGGTTACTTAAGTTATGGGACTAATTGTTTATTTCAGCAGGTATAATTATTCACTATGTTAAAGCAGGATTTACGTGTATTTAAATGCCCGCAGCAATTTATTCAGTTTAAATTAGGGTTACGGCAGGCATTATTAGCTCAGCAAACTATTGAATTTAGAATATTGGAACAACAACCGATTCAAGATATTGAACGGTTTTTACAGAAAAATAATTATCAATATAAATTAGAACAACAGCATGGGTTGTTAATCGTGGAGCCAAATTGTGTTTGAATATGTAAAAACGTGGTACGAAAGGAAGTTCTCAGATCCACACTCTGTTACCTTGCTATTTTTATTAATCGCTTTAATGGCGATGTTTTATTTTTTTGGCGCATTTATTGTTCCGGTGTTAGTGGCATTGGTAATTGCCTATTTACTTGATTGGCCAGCTGCACATTTAGAACGACTTGGCTTACGTCGCTTTACGGCCACGGTTATTGTAATGCTCATATTTACGGGCCTTATGCTAACTCTGATCATTGGTATTGGTCCTGTACTTTGGCAACAAACAAGTAACTTGGTACAAGAAACGCCGCATATGATTGAGCAAGGAAAGTCATTTTTGCTTCATTTACCACAGCAATACCCAAGTTTAATAAGCGAAGAACAGGTCAAATCAGTTGTAACAAGTGTTGAAGCAAAAGCAATCGATTTTGGGCAAGTGCTGCTCTCTTTTTCGCTGACGTCATTAAAAGATGTTGTTGCTTGGCTTATTTATTTAATCTTGGTGCCACTATTGGTCTTTTTTATGCTCAAAGATAAGCTTGAGCTAGTTAAAAGTGCAGAAAAATTAATCCCCAAACAGCGCCGTTTAATTTTGCAGGTTTGGCATGAAATGAACCAGCAAATCATGAATTATATTCGCGGTAAGGTATTTGAAATTCTTATAGTTGGTTCGGTATCGTTTGTTGCATTCACTATTTTTGATTTACGTTATGCAGCATTACTAGGTGTATTGGTGGGTTTTTCTGTGTTGATCCCGTTTGTGGGAGCTGCACTTGTGACTATTCCTGTCGCTGCTGTTGCGTTATTTCAATTTGGTTTAGAAACCCATTTTTGGACTATACTTATTGTGTACGGCATCATACAGGCACTTGATGGTAATGTTTTAGTGCCATTGTTGTTCTCTGAGGCTGTTGATTTAAATCCGGTGTTTATTATTGTAGCCGTATTATTTTTTGGTGGGTTATGGGGTTTTTGGGGCGTATTTTTTGCTATTCCATTGGCATCGTTGGTAAAAGCGTTGCTCAATGCATGGTCAACTAAATATGAAGACCAAGAGAGCGAAAAAACTAATCAGCTTTAGTCTTAAATAGCATAGAAAACGCACTTGACTAACTAATTGATTCTTACGCGGCCCATTAATTTTAGGTAGAATGGGTTATAAGATATATCTTTTAGTAATATGGTGCGTTTTTAATGTCTGACTTATTATTACCTACTGACTCATCGTCACAAATTTACCTTGATGCAAACGCAACGACGCCGGTACTTCCGTGCATAGCAGAAGTCGTCTCACACACTATGCAAATTTGTTTTGGTAACCCCTCATCCTCACACATCACTGGTATTCAAGCTAAACACTTATTAGAGCAAACACGGCAAAAAGCGCGTGATGTTATAGGTGCTCAGCTAGGTGATATATTATTTACGTCAGGGGCTACGGAAGGTATTCAAACGGCCGTTGTATCTACCCTAATAGCGGCTAAACAGCATACTAAGAAAAACCCTGTTTTACTGTATGGGGCAACAGAACATAAAGCGGTACCAAATACCTTATTGCATTGGAATGCTGTTTTGGGTATTAACGCCACTTTGCTGGCAATCCCGGTATCGAGTGAGGGGATTTTAGATTTAGATTTTATTGCACAATACGCCAGTGATGCACTGATGATTTGTACTATGGCCGTTAACAATGAAACAGGCGTTTATCAAGATTTAAGCGCAATTGAAGCAGTGATACGTGCTCACAATACAGAAGTCGCTTGGATGGTCGATTGTGTCCAAGCTCTAGGTAAAACCGCCTTAGCACTGAGTGATACAACGATTGACTATGCACCTTTTTCAGGCCATAAACTGTATGCTCCCAAAGGAATTGGCGTGTTATACATTCGCCAAGGCAGTGCATATACACCTTTTATTGCTGGTGGCGGACAAGAAAGTGGAATGCGCTCGGGTACAGAAAACTTACCTGGGATCGCCGGACTCAATAAACTTTTTTCGTTATTGCTCGACAAAGCAGACAATACATTTAAATCTATCGAGGTTTTAAATAGTTATCGTAAACAGCTGCATCAGGCATTGGTGGATACCTTTGGTAACTTAACCTTTAATCATGCTTTTGAATTGTCGGTGCCAACGACGTTAAACTTTTCCATTGACGAGCTCACGAGTAAAGAAATTATGGATTTATTTGATGCCGCAGGGATCCGTATTAGTGGTGGCTCCGCGTGCAGCTCTGGTGCAAATCGTAGTTTTGTGTTAGATGCTATGGGGGTAAGTGATTGGCGCAGTGAAAACGCAATTCGCTTATCATTTGGCCCAGCCACAACGGCGGCTGAAATTGATCTTGCGTGTGAGAGAATTCGATCATTAAAACCGATTCTTGAGGCCAACTGTTTAGTGGTTTCTGATTCAGCATTCCCGTTGCAAGAAGCATGTGCATTAGGGCTAACACAATTTAGACATCAAGGAGCGTGTTGCTGGCTTTACGTTAGCCAAGACAAGCAAGCGGTCATTATTGATCCTATTATTGAGCTTATTCCACGTCTTGAAAAAATAGTCCATACACAAAATTTAACGGTGGCAGCTATTTTAGATACCCATGCCCACCAAGAGCGCAGTGGTGCAATAACCTTACTCGCACAAGCGCTGAGATTCAGCCTTGAGGCTGAACATCAGCTAGGGTGGCCTGTGCATCAAACTGCCATAGAATTACCTGAGTGCACAATTGAACGAGTCGCGACACCAGGGCACAGTGTAGATAGTGTTAGTTATTTATTGCGATGTAATCAATCTAAGCAAGTACGTTTTTGTTTTTGCGGTGATTTACTGTTACCTGCGGGACTTGGTAATACCGCAATAGATGGTGGCGATGCCTTAGTAATGGCGTACTCTTTACGCCAATTATCACAACGTTTAGATAATGCGACGGTAATGTGTTCTGGTCATGATTATCAACAATGTTTTGCGATTAATTGGCAAGTTCAGCAACAGCAAACACCGCTATTGCATGCATTGTTAGTTAATGAATTAAGTGATGCTGAGTTTGCTAGTAAAAAAAGTCACAGCGATGAATCTAACTTATCGAAATTTGCAACCTTGTGTGGGTATGCTGATAGTTTGCAACATAGCACTGCGTATGAACTAAATGCGGCACAAGCAAAAGACATGTTAGCTACAAATGATGTAACCTTAATTGATACTCGTGAACCGTACGAACATGGTGCAAATAATATTCCTCAATTGTTTTCAATCAAGCCTGCGCGAGTGATGAATATACCGCTAAGCAGGATGGCAAACGCGTTAGTTGACGGGCAATTAAACCCACGAGGTAAATATATCTTACTGTGTCGCAGCGGTAATCGTTCAAAGCAAGCCGCCACTAACTTATCTCAGCTTGGTTTTACGGATGTTTATAATCTCAGCGGTGGGATGGCATTGCTATAAAATAGCAAAGTGTTAATAATTAAGACGCTTAAAAGCGTCTTAATTATAGTAGTGAAGGTTTATTGTTTTGGTCCAGAGCTTTCACGGATCACGATTGACGGTGTAAATGAGGTAATAATTTCTTTATCTTGATTACGTGCGCCACGCGTTTTAGTAAACAATAAACGCGCTGCGTGCTGCGAAATAACATCATTTGCTTGATGCGCAGTGGTGAGCTTTGGCCAAGTTTGACGTGAGAATGGCGAATCCTCAAATCCTGTGATAGATAGTTGCTCCGGGATTTGAATCCCCATTAGACGAGAAGCAAAGAGCGCGCCAGCGGCCACTTCATCATTGCCGCCTAAGATAGCAGTAATTGCTAATTCATTATTGTCTTTAAGTAATGCTTTAGCACCCTCGACCCCAGATTCAAAAGAATATTTTCCGTCATATAAAAAAGCAGCATTGAGCGGCGTATCAAAATCGACGAGTGCTGCTTTATAGCCTTCAAGGCGTTCACTGGTTGACTTATGTTCTTTATCACCACAGATAAAACCGATGTTTGTATGGCCATGCTTTAGAAGATGTGTGGTAATTTCATAAGCTGCTTTATAATCGTTTACATAGATACAGGTATCTTGATCATCATCTGTAGGGCGACCTGAAAGAACGCGCACATAATGAATTTTTAATTCATCTAATAAATTGGTAATTTTACTATGCTCAGAAAGCGGTGGTGTAAGTACGAGCCCTGCCAAACGAGAACGTTTGATCATCGTAATAAACTCTTCTTCCATTTGAGAATCTGTGTAGCTGCATGGATGGATAACTAATTCATACCCTTCTTCTTTACAACGTGAAAGTACACCATTTTGCATATCAATTACATAGTAAGCATTAGGATTGTCATAAACTAACCCGACAGTAAACGACGAAGTACCCGCTAGGTTTCTTGCTGCTAGGTTAGGCTGATAATTAAGTTCTTTGACAGCATCCATGACTATATCGAAGGTTTTTTTACGAACAGAAGGTTCTTTATTAATTACTCGTGATACGGTTTTCATTGAAACCCCCGCGAGTTTTGCTACATCATTTATAGTTACTTTCATACAGTTGCTTATTAGGTTGTTGTTTTAATGTTGTCATGAACGCGAGAAGAAAGCAGATCGCGTATTTATACTAGTATGCGTCATCAATTCTTCATCAGAACCAGTTAGTGTATCTAAAGTTAGTAGAAAAGAGCAGTAAAATAATTGAGATAAATTATATGATACCGGTGTCAAAAGAGTAAAAGTACGTTATTATCTCGATTGTAAAATTTAAAAGTAGAATATTGACAGCGTTGTCATTTTAACTTATCGTTAACTTACTTTGTAGGTTAATACACTATCATTCTAGTCTTTCTATATAAAGATAGTTATAAATCAGATTGTTGCAAGTTTAAGGGGATGTTAAATATGAGTTGTCGTTCACAGTTAGCTAGTTGGCAAGCATTAAAGTTAAGTGCAAATAAGATGAAAGAAACACATCTTAAAGATTTATTTGCTAAAGACAGCACACGGTTCGAGCAATTTTCAACTCAAATCCCAGGAGTTTTGTTTGATTATTCAAAACAACAAGTTGATAACAATGTTTTTGAACAGCTTATTACACTTGCAAAAGAGTGCGACATTACTCGCTGGCGCGAAAAAATGTTCAGCGGTGAAAAAATCAATATTACCGAAGGTCGTGCAGTCCTTCATACGGCACTGCGCAATCGTGCAGAATCATCATTAATTATAGATGATGAAAATGTCAGTTCAGTTGTCAATGCTGAATTACATAAAATTAAGTTGTTCGTTGAAAAAGTTCGCAACGGACAGTGGTTGGGTTATACAGGCAAAACAGTTAAAGATGTAGTGAGTATTGGCGTAGGTGGTTCAAACCTTGGGCCTCAAATGGCTACTGAAGCCTTAAAAAGCTACGCTGATGACACCTTAAAAGTACATTACATTTCAAATGTTGATGGTGTACAAATTGCTTCAGTGCTTAAAAACATCGATCCAGAAACCACATTGTTTGTAATCTCATCTAAAACATTTACAACATCAGAAACGATGACCAACGCCAAAACGGCCGTTGAATGGTTTTTAGATTCAGCCAATGATAAACAAGCAATAGCCAAGCATTTTGTCGCAGTAAGCACAAATTTAGAGAAAACCGCTGCATTTGGTATTGCCAATGAAAACGTATTCACTATGTGGGATTGGGTAGGCGGTCGCTTTTCATTATGGAGTGCGATAGGATTACCCATTGCGTTATATTTAGGCTTTGATGCATTTGAAGCAATACTAGAAGGTGCGTTTGAAATTGATGAACACTTTCAGAGCGCAGCATTCGAAGAAAATATCCCCTTACTCATGGCGTTACTGAGCGTATGGAATACCAGCTTTTTAGGCTATGAGTCGCAGGCTATATTACCTTATGATCAGGCGTTACATATGTTGCCTGCATATTTGCAGCAAGGTGAAATGGAAAGTAATGGTAAACATGTAAATTTTGAAGGTAACAAAGTTGCATACACGACTGTGCCAATTATATGGGGTATGACAGGGATAAATGGCCAACATGCTTTTTATCAATGTTTGCATCAAGGTAACGTCGTTGTCCCAGCTGATTTTATTGCATCTGTAGAGCCTCAAGTAAGTGTTGGCGAGCACCATGATATATTATTATCTAACTTCTTCGCTCAAACAGAAGCGTTGATGATGGGTGTTGATGCACAACAAGTGCATTCAGATTTAACCGCAAAAGGTAAATCAGAAGCCGAAATAGCACAGTTATTAAACCACAAGATACATCAAGGTAATCGTCCATCGACATCGATGTTATTAGATAAAGTAGATGCTAAAGCGGTTGGCCGATTGATAGCCTTATACGAGCATAAGATTTTTTGCCAAGGCATCATATTAAATGTTTGTTCTTTTGATCAATGGGGTGTTGAACTCGGTAAAGGCCTAGCCTCAAAAATTGAAGCCGAGTTACTTGATGATCATATTAATCATCCACATGATAGTTCGACAAATGGCTTAATGGCGTATTACAAGCAACATCGAACGCAGTAGAAAATTCGCACAGTTTACAACTGTGCAACCAAATACCTTTGAACGGGTAGCGCTGGAGTTCTTAGGGCCTGTATATTTGTGAGAGGATATACAGAGCCCCTAAGACTCATTTTATAACAGCTATAATAACAAGCGAATTCAACAGGCTTTTTCTCGAATATGATGCTAAAAGCTGACATCACCTAAACAACAGAATGTATGCCTGAACTGTTAAATGAGCAGTCGACAACAGGGCATAGCAAACGTAGAGAGTCAATTATGCTAAATCCTTTTGATATTGTAATTTTTGGGGGCGGCGGTGATCTTGCATTGCGCAAATTACTACCTGCAATGTATCGCGCATATCAAGAAGGCAACTTACCACAAGGTTCGCGTATTTTACCGACCGTTCGTGAAGAAAGTAAACGTGCAGAATATATAGAGACAGCGCACGAAGCGCTAAAAGAATTTTTGAGCAAAGGCGAGTTTAATGCTAAAGACTGGAAAGCATTTTCAGCGTGCTTAGTACCAGTCGTAACAAACGTTACAGAAGCGGATGATGACTGGGATAAGTTAAAAGCGATACTAGATGAGCACGATGTAAGTAAATCACGTGTATTTTATCTATCACTTCCACCTGCTGTGTATGGTAGCTGCTGTGAAATACTATCAAGTAAAGGTCTGATCACTGAGACGTCTCGTGTAGTTGTTGAAAAGCCAATCGGATATTGCGGTAATTCAGCAGAAGAGATCAACGCAAAAATTGCTGAATTTTTTAAAGAAGATCAAATTTTCCGCATCGATCATTATCTCGGTAAAGAAACAGTACAAAACTTAATGGCACTGCGTTTTTCAAATTCATTATTTGAAAATATGTGGGATGCTAAATCAATTGATAATATCCAAATTAGCTTATCAGAGACCGTTGGCCTTGAAAGCCGTGCAGGGTTTTATGATAAAGCCGGCGCTTTGCGTGATATGGTGCAAAATCACTTATTACAATTACTATGCTTAGTGGCTATGGAGTCACCAAATAAACTTAATGCGAATAGTATCCGTACTGAAAAGCTAAAAGTATTAGAGTCATTACGACCACTGATGTCTACGGATGTAGATGACAATATTGTTCGTGGCCAATATGTCCCAGGTGACTTGGATGGAAAAATTGTCCCAGGTTACTTAGAAGAGCTAAATGAAGGTTCAAGTAAAACAGAAACTTTCGTTGCCATTCGTGCGCATATTGATAATTGGCGTTGGGCTGGTGTGCCATTTTACCTGCGTACAGGTAAACGTATGGCAAAGCGTTGTGCCGAGATTGTGGTTGAATATAAAAAAGTATCACACAATGTATACGGTGATAATGTTGGCAAAATTGAACCTAATCGATTGGTTATTCGCTTGCAGCCAGAAGAGACTATTCAGCTAACTTTGATGTCGAAACGTCTTGATAACTTAGAGATGCAATTAGAGCCGGTAACGATGAACATTGAGCTTTCACAAGCTTATAGTAATGGTTTTCATTCTGATGCGTACAAACGTTTAATGCTTGATGCTGCAGCCAATAACCCATCGCTATTCATTCACCGTGATGAAGTTCGTCAAGCCTGGAAGTGGATTGATCCTATTGTTGAGCGTTGGCAAGAAAAAGGGAATCCATCATTATACCGTGCAGGTAGTTGGGGGCCTGATGATGCTGATGAATTATTAGCTGAAAAAAATCATGTTTGGTTTAACACTGGCGATAAGGCGTAAGTAATGGCGACTATTGTAGAGAAATTTTTTGATTCAAAAGATGCATTAACAGCAGAGCTCTCAGCAACGCTTGAACAAAGTTTGATCAGCGGAATTGAGGCTGATGGACGTGCTGTGCTTATGGTATCAGGGGGCTCATCACCTGCTCCTGCTTATAAGCACTTATCAAACCTAGAACTAGATTGGAAAAATATTGATGTTGCTATGGTTGATGAGCGTTGGGTTGATACAGAACATGACAAAAGCAATGAAGTGTTTATAAAAAGCACTTTATTACAAAACCATGGGGCAGCAGCTAACTTCGTGACTATGAAAAATAGTGCAGTAACTGCTGAGCAGGGCATCGCAAAATGTGAAGCGGCATACCAACAACTGAAACGCCCATTTGATGTAACTATTTTAGGAATGGGGCCGGATGGCCACACCGCGTCATTGTTTCCACATGCAGATGGTTTGCAAAATGGCCTGGAAACTCCACAATTAGTGTGTGCAATTAATGCCATAAAAAGTGATGTGACAGGTGATATTACACAGCGCATGACTTTAACGTTATCAGCAATTGCACAATCGAAAGTTGTTAAACTATTGATTAGTGGCGAAGAGAAACTAGCAGTGTATAAAGCCGCGAAAGCAGGTGGTGATGTTAATGATATGCCACTTCGCGCTATTTTAAATCACCCTACAATTAATATAGAAGTTTATTGGGCCCCTTAACTTGCTGTATTACCCAAGCCACCGCAAGGTGCGAGTTTCAGTTGGAATTAAAAGCGATTTAGGCAAGGCATTGATTGCAAGTAATAGTGGCGCTATTGTTAAAATCAATCCCTTATAAAAGTGACGCAGTATAAATCGCTTTTAAACCAACCCGTTGGGCGTTTTACAGGGACTTACTCTCATCGTTGTTACTTCTTAAAAGGGATTGCCATTGTTGCAAAGTAGCGCCTTGACATTAATCCCCAATGAAACGTTGAATTTTGCATCTTGAGGTGGCTTGGGTATATTAGCCTGAGCTAGATTAATTATTAAAAAGCAGACCAGCAGGTCTGCTTTTCTATTTTAGCGTTAGAGTTTTTGCAGAAAATCCAGAGCGTTTCTGGGTTATTTAGATTAACTGCTTAGATTAACAGCAATGGATAACTGTTCTCGTAGGTCTTTTATTCTTTATTAGGGCGTGTTGACCCTTGCGGATTAAAGCTCGTTCAATTCACGGGGGATCGCGTCGCGAGGTTTGTAATCGAGTCGACTAAGTAAAAGCCGAGCAAAGCTCCCACGTCCTGCTAACGCCCGATAAGCACGTTCCTCCTGTAAAGCTTTAACAACAGCCGAACAACTGTCCAATTAGTAAATATCAAGTAGCCATACCCACTGAGCTGTAATTAACAGCTTTAATGCTGAGGTTTTATTTAGATTCAACCAGTTAAGTGTCCTTAAATTGGATAAAGTATCGTTATGTTAACGCCTATAAGCCTCTTGAGTATAACGAAAAGACAATTGCAGAAAAGGACCAACAAAAGGTTGTATTTTTTGTGGAAATAAAGGTAGACATAAGTCGAATAGGAACCTATAATTTAAAAATGACAACGCTGTCATTGGTAATGATAATTATTTGCGCCCCTTGAGTTATTTTATTTGCCCTAATCTAACTATTTATCATATAACCATGAAGCAGTGGACTTTTTGAATGAAAGACACAGTTACACTCTTCCAACTAGTTAGTTGATGTTTCATTTTGTGTGTGAAAGCACATCAAAATGGAACGTTTTTTTTACACTTTAGTCAGTTTTTCCTTGTTTATTACCTTAAATCACTCCATATATTTTCTCTTTTTGAACTTAATCATGGTATATTTGTCACGTTAAAATGTAACAAATCATAAATACTCTATTTTAAATTTATTTATTTTCAATTGGTTATGTTTTTTAGGTTGCTTTTTTTTCAAAAACTCACCAAAAAGATGTAGCACAATTGTAATTTAGAGTGTATGGTTTGTTACTAGATGACAACGCTGTCATCATCACTGGGCAGAAGTGATAAATAAAAAACCAACAAAATGATTCAAGGGGAATCCTGTGTTAGCTAAAAATTTAAAAAGAAGCTTATTAGCAGTAAATATCGGCCTTATTATGAGTGCCGGATTCACTGGTGCTGCATTCGCAGCTGAAGAAACTAAAGTTCAAGAAGATTTAGAAGTAATTGAAGTACGTGGTATTCGCCGCTCATTAGAAGCATCGATGAACACAAAACGTTTTGCAGACGGTGTTGTTGATGCAATTACAGCTGAAGATATTGGCAAATTCCCTGATAAAAATGTTGCTGAAACACTTGCGCGTATTCCAGGTGTTACTATCGATCGTACATTTGGTGAAGGCCAAGGTGTAACTATTCGCGGTGTTCAGCCTGACCAAAATTTAACGCTATTGAATGGTCAAGCAGTAGGTACATCTCAATGGTTTGTACTTTCTAATGCTACACGTAACTTCAATTTTGAATTACTTGCTTCTGAAATGATCGGAGGCCTTGAAGTATATAAATCGGCACAAGCAGATATAGATGAAGGCGCATTGGGTGGTACTGTTATCATGCGTACTCGCAAACCACTTGATTTAGACGCTAATACAATTAGCGGTTCTGTAGAAATGCAGTATGGTGACCTAGGCGAAGAATGGGATCCTGGCGTGTCAGGTCTTTATAGCTGGAAAAATGACTCTGAAACATTTGGTGTTTTAGTAGCTGCATCATTACAAAAGCGTACCGTTCGCCGTGAAACAAATGAAGATTTTGGTTGGTTTGGTCCTTCTGTTGGACGCATCGAAGGTGCTTTAGAAGCTCCTAAAGGCGCGACAGAGAAAGGAGCTTTACCATGGGGTATGGGTTCTGCAGTGTTTGAGCAAGAGCGTGAACGTTTAGGTTATGATATCACTGCACAGTGGGCCCCAACCAGCGATTTAGACATGACACTTCACTATTTCAGCTCAAAAATGAAAGCTGATAATGTAAACTCAAACCTAATTGGTATTGGTTTCCGTGGAGTTGCCTTTTTAGGTGAAGATACTAATGCTGGTACTTCAAATAACAACATTGTTGAATCATTAGCAGTAACAGGTTTACCAAACCGTCCAGGTTGGGCTCGTCATATGGCTTACGATAATATTTATCGTGACGGAAGTGAAATGTCTACAGAGGTTATCGACTTTGAAGGTAACTACACAATGGAAACTGGTAAGCTTCATTGGCAAATTGGTAAAACAGAAGGTAAGGGTGATAACCGTGATTTCTTTACTGAATTCTGGGTAGATGCTGCGGATCCTGAAGCGGCATTTAATTTCACTAATCCAGGTGGAACAGCTCCTGCAAATGATTTTACTACAGCAAGCCCATGGTTACAAAACCCAGGCGACCAATTTTGGTTGGGTGGTATCTTTGATCAGTACAATGAGACAACAGATAAAGAAAGCTATCTACAGTTAGACTACAGTTGGTATGTGGATTTCGGCCCTATTTCTGAATTGAAATTTGGTGGTAAGTACCGTGACCGTTCAATGGAACAAAATCGTTGGAAAACAGATCTTCAAGGTTTAGCACCTATTGGCGCTGACAGTTTAGGTCCTGCAAGTGATTATTGGACTGGCGGTATGCAAACTATTAGCCATAGTAACACTAACTCACCTTCACAAACTTATTTCACACCTGACCGTGACTTAATGTACTCAGCTTTATATAACGTTGCCGAATGTACAGAGACAAGTATTACTATGTGTCGTAATACAAACGTACGTGATTCAGCATCTTCTTTTGTAGTTGATGAAGAAATTACAGCGTTATATGCAATGGCTAAGTTCAATGTTGAAGGTATTCGCGGTAACTTCGGTTTACGTTATGTAACAACAGATGTAACTTCTTCAGGTAATGACATCAATACCGGTGGTAATGTTTCATTTGATAGCAGTTACAGTGAGTGGCTACCAAGCCTTAATGCTGCATATGATGTAAGTGATGATATTATTATTCGTGTTGCCGCTAGCCGTGGTTTAACTCGTCCAGCGCCTTTCCAAGTTGCCCCTGCCGTTAATTTAACACCAGAGACAAGCTCGGGTTCAGCTGGTAATCCTAGCCTAGCACCGCTAACGTCTGCGAATTATGAGATTGGTGCTGAGTGGTATTTTGACGATGCTTCTTTATTCAGCATCACAGGCTTTAAAAAGGACATCAGTAACTTTATATATACTACAACCATTGCTAAAGAAATTGCAGGTGTACAAATCAACCAGCTAAGCACACCTGTTAATGGTGGTAGTACTGGTATTGAGGGTTTAGAGCTTCAACTTCAACATGACTTTGGTAATGGCTTTGGTGCATATGTAAACTATACTTACACAGATGTTCAAGATGCTAAAGTATCAGAAGCAGTACCTGTTAATGATGCTGATGGTAATGTTATTGGTGCTACTTCAAGTGAGCGTTCTGTACGTTTACCTAATGCCTCTAAAAATTCATATAACTTAGGTGCATTTTATGAGACAGATTCATGGAGCACTCGAATTAACTACAACTACCGTAGTGAGTATTTCTTATCTCAAGCTGAAATTGGTAATAACTTCCGCGATGAACAATCTCAAGTGGATGCTCAATTCAGTTATAACATTACAGAAGAGATTTCTGTTAAGTTTGAAGCATTGAACTTAACCAATGAAATTATTGAGAATTACTACGAGCGTTCTACCGATGGTGCACGCTTAGGTGGTACTCAAATCTCTAATGGCCGCCGCTATTATGTTGGTGCAACCTTTAACTTTTAATAAGTTTTAGTATATTAAATATAGCCAGTCCTTAGTGACTGGCTTTTTACTTTCTAAATAGATAATTGTCATAGTTGGAAATACGATGAATGCAGCTCCAAATCATATTTTAATTGTGGGTGGTGGGACCGCCGGTTGGATGGCAGCGAATTTATTTGCTCATCAGTGGAAAAGTAAGGGGATCAAAGTGTCGCTTATTGAATCTGATGTAATAGGAACTGTCGGAGTAGGGGAAGGTTCAACCCCTTTTCTCAAGGATTTCTTTGAAAAGTTAGGAATACCAGAATCGCAGTGGATGAAAGAGGCTAATGCTACATATAAGTGTGGAATTAGCTTTCCTGGTTGGTCTACACATACCGGTTTTGATAGCTATATTCACCCATTCTATTCAACGGTAGATAGCCCCGATGTTCCAATTTTTTTTGAGCAAGCGGACATCAGACGCCGTTCTCAACAAGCTCAAGCACATCCAGATCATTATTTCGTTACTTCAAAGTTAATTAAAAATTCACTTTCTCCCATATTAAAACAAGACAAAAAAAATAAACTAGACTATGGATATCATTTTGATGCTGAATTGTTAGGGCGCTTTTTAGCAAAGAATGCGGTTGCGATAGGTGTCGCGCATATAAAAGACAAAGTAACAAGTATAAATCTTAACCCCGCGGGTAATATTGAAAGTGTAACGACTGTTGATTCAGGTGTTATCAATGCAGATATATTTATTGATTGCTCAGGTTTTCGAGGCATGTTAATTCAAGGTGCACTTGGGGAGAAACTAATATCCTACGAATGCTACCTACCAAATGATAGTGCTGTTGCTATTCAGACGCCATTAGAGGATATGCAGGAAATCCCTTCAGAGACGGTTTCAGCCGCTCTAAAGTATGGCTGGGCCTGGAAAATACCATTGATGAATCGCTTTGGAAATGGCTATGTGTATAGTTCAAAATATATTACACCTGAGCAGGCTGAAGCAGAATTAAAGCAACATTTAGGAATCAGTAAAGACGATAAAGTAAAAAGTCTTCACTTAAAATGGACCCCAGGAAGAATTTCAAATCATTGGAAAAAAAATTGCTTAGCGTTAGGGTTATCACAAGGTTTTTTAGAGCCGTTAGAGGCACCAATGCTTAATATTATCCAGCAGACTTGCGAAAGTTTTATCGCTTGCTTGGAGGCTAGTAATTTTAGTGATCACTATATGCCTGCTTTTAATACCAGCATCAACCAATTGATAGATGGTACACGAGATTATCTACAGGGCCATTATAAGCTTAATAGTCGAACAGATACACAATATTGGATAGATGTAAGAGAAAATCAGATTATATCTAATGAACTCAGTGAAATATTGAAAGGTTGGTATGATGGACGTGATTTTAATCAAGTTCTGAGAGAAAACTTAAAAGCAAATCCTTATCAAAAAACATCGTGGTACTGTATGCTTGCTGGTTTGGGTTATTTTAAAAGCTTTGATCAAATAAGTGATGAATTACCAGAATCGGATCTAAAAGAGAATCTAAAATTAGAAGCTCAGTTCTATACTCATGCTGAGCAATTAAGACGGGTTTCAGGCCTAGGGTAGCTAAATAAAAATGCTAAACATAGAACAATAACATTTTGCTAGAACAGCAGCTCGAGAGCTTTAATCTACGAGCTGCAACGATATGAATAATTAACTTATTTGTTATAAAGAGTATTTAGCTGTTCTTTGTTTTTTAAAAAATATAATTCGACTATAGATTTACAATACTCACTAGCGTTTTGGGCATTACTTTCATAATCAGCTTTTGTTACCTCAGGAAATCGCCCCATACCAGCTAAAATACAATACCATGAAGGCTTTAAGTAAACTAATTGGGATTTATTTTTTGCTAGTGTGTCTTCAAAATTTAGCTCACTATCCCAGGCGTTAAGTATTGTGGCTAAGCTCGGTGTTTCATTTATATTTTCTCTGCAATGGCGCCAATATGGTGTGTCTGAACGGGTGTTTAACTTATAGTGAGCTAAAATATAATCTCGTACACCGTCAAAAGTCGTATTTATTTCAGTATTAAAGGTATTAATATTTTCAATACTAGGAGTCGTATTCTGGCTGTTAACTTGGATGAATTTTTCGATCGTTAATTGTATTAGCATTAATGCAGTTGCTTCTAAAGGTTCAATAAAACCTTGTGAAAGACCAACGGCTAAACAATTCCCACGCCAATGCTCATCTAACCTTCCAACTCTCATTTTAAGGTGCTTTGCTTTAATAGTAGTATCAGTTAAGCCTAGTTCTTCTCTTAATTCAGCTTCAGCATCTTCAGGCGTTATAAATTGACTACTATATACGTAGCCATTCCCCCAACGGTTAGCTAATGGGATTTGCCATGACCAGCCATACTTTAAAGCTTTTGAAATTGTTAGTGGGGGAGCATATTCATCGCTATTAAGAGGGGTTTGAATAGCAACTGCTGAATCATTGAGTAACGTATCAGCATAACTGACAAAATGGCGATTTTGGGTTTTATTAACTAGCAGTGCAGCAAATCCAGAGCAGTCAATAAAAAAATCGCCAGTAATCTGCTTGCCGCAGTCTGTTGTGATTGATGAAATATCACCGTTATCTTTTTTATTAACTTCAGTTATATTTGAAATTATGTGGTTAATATTTTTTTCTTGTGCTTTTCTTTTTAGGAATAAGCCTAGCTTTACAGAATCAAAATGATAACCATAATCAACATCGAAAGGCACTTTTTCTTTAACAATTGGTGAGTAATTTAATGATGCTAAATGCGCAGCAACAAAATAATGGTTAGGGTGTGCATTTGCATTATGTTGTAATCTTCGTTTATTACAATTATTAAAGAAGAATTTAGCGGGTTTTAGATCAAATTGAGAAAAGAAAGGGTGAAAATAGTTTTCATAACCTTTTACTGTAGACCAATTAACAAAATTTATACCTGCTTTATACGTTGCATTACACGCTGGCATCCACTCTGATTCAGGAATATCTAATGCTCTGAAGTATTCCTTTAAGTAGGGTGTAGAGCCTTCACCAACGCCAATTGTACCGATAGTTTCTGATTCAACTAGCGTAATATCAAGGTTTTTATTTAATTGACTTAATAAGCTATTTGCAGCCATCCAACCTGCACTACCACCGCCAACTATAATTATTTTAGCCACTTTAGGGTCCATGCTTGCCTGCCAACTTATGGTTTATAATATGTAATATTGACGTTTAGATTACCTAGCGATGGCAGCGCTGTCAATTTTTGTATGGAGTAGCTGTAGTAACTGATTTTTATTTTCATGAACACTTGGTTGCACGAATATTAGGCGGTATAAAATAAACACAGCGTGTTAAATCTATACTATTTACGCCCAATTAAGCTGACTATATTGGATGTTGTTTTTAAGCGTAAATCAGCATCGCTGTAAATAGGGAGATGGGGCTTACCCCTTTTGCTGGAGAAAACGATTATGATAGGTTCGACTAGAATACTTTTTAGCAATGCTAATTATGGCCTCACTATTTGAATTCAAGTACTAAAAAGTTTGATTTTTAAGCATTGCTAACAAATAGGGTTAAATGTTGCAAATTGCCACAAAATTTTCACTTCCTTTTTGCCGTCAAAACCTTTAGCCTTAGGTACTAACAGCAAAAAAATTAATTTATATATAACGGAGCAGTAACATGGCGGAGCAACAAGTACAGCCTTTACACAATGAAAAACATGCCAACACTAAAATTCAAAACGGCATTAACGTAGAATTTTTAAAAACTCAACACTTAGTGCCTGTAGTTGCACATGAGTTTGCACGAGTTGCGAATGAATTCCCAATGTCTTTCGTTAAAAATAACGAGACAGGTCAATTTCAGGCCGTAGCTATGTTTGGTTTAGAGCCAGGCGAAAATCTTTTTGTACAAGATGGTAAGTGGACTGCAGCGTTTGCACCTATGGCAACAACACGCTACCCACTGGGTCTAGTTAAACACCCTGAAGAAGATCAATACGGTATCGTTATTGATGAAGCTAGCCCTTTAGTGGGTGATGCTGAAGGTAATGCATTATTTGAAAACGGCGAAGAAACTGATTACTTAAAACGTCGTAAAGAAGCGCTAGTATCATTTATTGAGTTTTCTCACGTAACTGAAGCATTCACTAAATACCTTGCGGATAAAGAGCTTTTAGTAGCACAAACACTAACAGTTGATATTAAAGGCGAGAAAAAAGACATCAACGGTATTTACCTGATTGATGAGAAAAAACTGAATGAGTTAAGTGATGAAGCTTTCTTAGAGCTTCGTAAACGTGGTTATTTAGCACCAATTTACTCATTTTTAACGTCTACTCACCAAGTAGCACGTTTAGCTCGTTTGAAAGCGCAACAAGCGTAATTTCACCGAAACTGAGAAAAAGCGCCTTTAGGCGCTTTTTTTGTGCCTTTTATCTAGTTAAGGTTGTAATTCATCGCCAATTTATTCACATTATAATTACTTATTTTAAATGTTACTGGCCAGTATGAAACTACCTCTCTTAAATGCTTTTATTAGTGTGGCAGCCATTGCTTTAAGCACTCACTCCATTAGTACAATTGCGAACACATCAACTCCATTTGCTATCGCTATTCATGGCGGCGCAGGCACAATTGAAAAAAGTCGTTTTACCCCAGAGCAAGAAAAGGCCTATCGAGCCAAACTACAAGAAGCGGTAGAAACAGGCTATAAGGTGCTTGAGCTGGGCGGTGAAAGCCTAGATGCGGTGACGGCAGCAATTAATGTGTTAGAAAACTCACCTTACTTTAATGCTGGGCGCGGTGCTGTTTATACATATGACGGTAGCCATGAACTTGATGCTTCTATTATGGATGGGCGGGGCCGTCAAGCGGGCGCTGTAGCGGGTGTAAAGCACATTGAAAACCCAATAAACCTAGCGCGTTTGGTGATGGAAAAGTCAGTTCATGTAATGCTTAGTGGTCAAGGTGCTGAAGAATTCGCGAAAGAACACGGTATTCCGTTGGTAGAGAATAACTTATTTGATACAGAGAACCGTTATAAGGCATTGCTAAAAGCAAAAGAAAAGTTAGATAAAGCCAAAGTAACGAGTAAAAATTATCAAGCCGCACATCATGCGTTACCTGTGAACTATAAAATGGGCACTGTTGGTGCAGTCGCACTTGATAAAAAGGGTAATTTAGCTGCAGGTACATCAACAGGCGGTATGACTGCTAAGCGTTTTGGTCGTATAGGAGATTCGCCAGTGATTGGTGCTGGTACTTTCGCTGAAAATGAGTCGTGTGCAGTATCTGCAACTGGGCATGGAGAGTATTTTATTCGCTACAATGTAGCTGCTGATATTTGTGCTCGGGTTAAATATCAAAATAAAACGATTGATCAAGCGGGTGATGAAGTAATTAATGATGTGTTAAAACCAATAGGTGGCACGGGGGGAGTGATCATCGTTGATACTAAAGGTAATATTAGTTTACCTTTTAATACAAGTGGTATGTACCGCGCTAGTAAATCAAACACCCAACCTACGTATGTTGCTATATTTAAAGGGGAGTAGGGCTAAGGAGGTGTTAGCCAGCTTAATGCTGGCTTATTGAATTAGTTTTTTTTCGTAGTCGTTTTTTATGATCTCAAGGGCTTTTAGTACATCTTCAGTTGCTACATTGTGCTCTTCTAGTAGCATGATTAAGTCGACTGCTAATTTTACATGTACAGGTGCTTGGGTTAACTCTTTACTCATGCAGACTCTTTTTTTTTGCTATTTGTTCAATGGCAACGTTAATTGCAATGGCTACGCGTTCTTCCATTTGTATACGTTCGGCTTGCGGTAGATAAAACGCCATATCTACATCATAACGAATATATCGAGGTGGAAGCTGGTTTAGTACAGTGCAGCAAAAGTCGGCCATAACATCTTCGTTATACTGCTTATCGAGCTCGCGTTTGATTATTTCCTCTATAACTACCTTTTCATAAAAGTTATGAATATCGTCATGTAATCGCACTAGTGTTGCTCCAGATTTATATTTCAGCTACTTCAGTTTATACCACGCGACAGGATAAATCGACAAACGCTATATTATTAAGAGGGCTAAGGAACGGGTGCTAGGTCATGTTGACCTTTCGTGATTGATTTTGCAGCAGTCTATTTGGTATGTAGGCAAGGCGGCGCCTATGGTGTGTGTTGCTTCTCCTAGATTGAACAAATTTCAATCTACAAAGGCAACACGCTCTAGCGTAGTTGCTGTTTCTCTACGATTTGAATTTTTTCTTCGGTGGCTGATATGGCTTTGCGACAACGACCAAGGCGCGCGTGCAGAGCCAGTATCTCCAAGTTTATGGCTTTGGCTTTTACAGGGCCCATATTTTGCATTCGCAGCTTACACTCTTCGACCATCAGTACTAAGCGGCGCTCGAATTCGTGATTTTGTTTAAGCTCGTCGTATAACTCATGGGCAGGCTGCATAATTTGCTTTACAGCTTGCTGATAAGGTGGCGATTTACTCACAGGCTTATTGCGGGGCTTATACGTGCTTTTGTTTTCTTTTTCCCAAATAGGCGTAGATTTAATGACATTAAATACTGCTTGTACCTGATTGCCAATACGCTCTAACGCATAATTGTGGGCATGGCGGCGCTCCAATGGCGGAAGGCTATTTACTTCATCTTCAATTTCCAGCACGTAATCAACTAATTTCATGCTTTTTGTAGTGAAAACACCCCGATCAAATAGGCTTGGTTGTGCCTGCATATACCTATTTTTAGCGAATAACTTAGCTTTATCAAATTGTTCAGCATGTTGCTTTAATGTTGTTACTTGCTGGCAAAGTTTATCAAAAGAGTCTGCACGCATTTATAAATACGCCTCATAAATTAGTTTTAGCGCTAGGATTATCACAACGGTATTAAATACCGGGCGAATAAATTTACTGCCAAAGCGTATGGCTGAATGAGCACCTATCCATGCACCTAACATTAAAAAGAAGCCCATGGTGATGCCCAATAAAAAGTTAACATGGCCAAGTGCTATAAAAGTAATGAGGGAGACAAAATTTGATACAAAATTCATTGAACGCGCTAAACCACAATTCAGCAGCAAGCTCATTTTATAGAGTAAGCTATTAGATGCTGTCCAAAAAGTCCCCGCTCCAGGACCGGCTAATCCATCAAAAAAACCTAAGCTTAGGCCTTGTAGCCATTGTTTGATTTTAGTCGCTCTATTTAGTGGCGGTAATTGGTTGTGTTCTACTGTGCTTAAACTACCAAATAGGCTGTAACAGGCTACCATAATTATCACAACAGGAAGTAACTTGTTTAAAAATTCAATACTGAGGTAATCAACAATCAGCGTACCAAGTAATGCACCGATAGCAGTTGCAACAATAGATGCGGCCCAAAATCGAGGGTTAAATAGTTGCTTCCGAAAATAAGTGACACTGGCGGTCAGTGAGCCAAAACTGGCAGCGAGTTTATTGGTGCCCAATGTTAAATGCGGAGGCAGGCCTGCGGTTAATAGTGCGGGTACAGTTAGCATACCGCCGCCGCCGGCAATTGCGTCTATAAAACCGGCGGCCAGAGCCACGGCGCAAAGGAGTGCCCAGGTTGTTGGGTCAAGTGCAAGTTCAAACATTAATAATCAATTTGTCTTTTAAAGGGTGGTAGTGTATCAAGCATGGCTTTACCGTAGCGCTTGGTCACTAAACGGCGATCGAGGATGGTGATCCGTCCCTGATCGTTCTCTTTACGCAGCAGTCTACCACAGCTTTGTACTAATTTCTTGGCTGCATCAGGCACGGTAATCGATAAAAATGGGTTCCCTCCTTTGCTTTGTACAAATTCAGCTTGTGCTTCTTCAATCGGGGAGGTGGGTACGGCGAATGGAATTTTAGTGATCACTAAATTCTCAAGGTATTTACCCGGCAAGTCGAGCCCTTCAGATAAGCTTTGCGTGCCAAACAAAATACTGCCTTTACCTGCGTCGATATTTTTAGTGTGTTGCTTTAATAGCGCTTCGCGCGACATTTCACCTTGGACTAAAATATCAAGATTTTTAGTGCGTAACTCTTTGACTACGTGATCCATTTGCCAATAAGACGCAAACAATACTAAGTTAGCTTGTTGTTTATTTAAATGATTGGGTAATACCTTAGCTAAATGATCACTAAACTCTTTATGAGTTGGCTCTATACTTGAGGTTGGAATATGTAACGTGGCTTGATTAGGGTAATCAAAAGGCGAAGGCACTTTTAAATATTTTACGCCTTCTTCTTTAGTTAATCCTGTTTCATAGGCAAAGTGATCAAATGATCCAAGCGCTGTCAGTGTCGCTGAGCATAAAACAGCGCCAGCGCATTGTCTCCATAATTTATCTTTTAAATAGTAGCCAACTTCAATGGGGCAGTCGCTTAATAAATGATCGTGATGGTTTTTGTACTCTAAGCGCTTTATCCAACGGGCATGCGGCGTGCTTTCACCTTTAGTGGCGTAGCTGTACCATAGTTTATTGAGTTGCTCTAAGCGATTTATGTAATGGCCGCTTTCACCTATAATAGGATCGGCAACATAAGGTTTGATATCGCCATCACTGACATCTTGCACCAGGGTGTCGTGCATTTTATTTAAACAACGAAGGGCATCGAGCGTAGCTTCACTGATATCTTTGGCTTTAGTGTGTAATGACTCAGGAATTTCACCATGCTCAAAGCGGTATGTATCGTCTTTTGAATAGTTAAAATCGGCATTATCTAAAATATCACGCACGACTTTTAAGTCTTTATTGGCATCATTTATACTGTCGCACAGTTTAAAGTTTTGGCCAATGGCTTTTTGTCCCACGAGCACTTTGGCCATTTTACCACTGAACTTGGTGAGTTTATCAAGCCAGTCAATGGTGCCTTTAATTGTTGCAGCGGCAGATGAAAAATCGCGAGTAATGTGTGCAAGGTGATGCGCTTCATCTATAACATAAATCGAACTATCAGGCTCAGGTAAAATTTTACCGCCCCCTAAATCTAGATCAGCCAATAGTAATGAATGATTAATTACTAACACATCCATTTGCATTAAGCGCTGGCGGGCGAGTTGAAATGGACAGGTTTGGTGCGCTTTCATTTGCCGTTGGCATGCATGTTTATCACAGGCAATTAATCCCCAAACGCGGTCGGGAATAGTATCAGCCCAGCTATCTCGATCGCCTTGCCACTTTTTCTTGGTGTAAGCATCGTATAATTGTTGCAAGCATCTAGTTTCCATTGCGCTCAGTGGCGAAGCAAGGGTTGGCATAAACTCCATTTGTGTTTGATTATCACCATTTATGGCGTTATGTAGTTTATGCGCACATATATAGCGCTGACGACCTTTCACTAAATCAAATTTAAAATCTAAGCCTGAATGCTTTTTAAAAAATGGCAGCTCTTTACTTATTAGCTGCTCTTGTAGTGCAACGGTGGCGGTAGAAATAATTAATTTCTTTTTTTGTGCAAGCGCCAGTGGTAATGCCCCTAAACAATACGCGAGGGATTTACCGGTACCCGTGCCGGCTTCAATAACACAAATGCGCTGTTTTTTGTGGTATTCACCCGCCAGTGTTTTGGCTATTTCGGCGACTAAATAATTTTGACTGCTTCGAGGGCGATAATCACTGAGGTTATCAGCCACATGCTTATGAATTTTTCTTATCGTCGTTTTTAATGCATCAGAAAGCATGGGGGAATAACCTAAAGTATGTATATAATTACAGTGCTGTATATTAATTGGGATCGAACATTGACACAAGCAATCTATCAAGGCTTTATACTTTCAAGGCAGCAATATGCTGCAGACAAGTATAGTCGCCATTGCGGGATCACACTGTGCTATTGGCTAAGCTCTGATCACGGACCGATAAAAGTGTTAGTACCAAATCAACACGCTGTATTTTTTATTCCTAGAAAGCAACACGCTTTAGCACAGCACTTGCTATTAAAACAAAATATAAGCGCCGAGTTTAAAGATGTTTCCATCAAACATTTCAGTGGTGAAGAATGCATAGCCTGTTATTTTTCAAGCTCACACGCGCTATATGAAGCAAAACAGCTGTTTGAAAGCCACACTTTAGATGAACACATCACAGTATATGAAGGCGATGTGCGCCACAGCGATCGCTTTTTAATGGAGCGTTTTATTCGTGGTGGAGTATGGGTTACCGGAGATGTGACTCAGCAAGCCGGTTTTATTCAAATTGATAACGCACAACTAAAAGCAGCTGATTCTTATACTCCACAGTTTAAAACGCTGTCACTGGATATTGAATGCAGTGGTGAAGGTGTATTGTTTTCAGTTGGCTTAGTGGGTCAGGGCATTGATTGCGTGATTATGGTTGGCGAGCCACAACACAGTGAACAAACAATTTGTTGGTGCCATGATGAAATCGATTTATTAAATCAGTTAAAAAGCCTGATACAGCAAGTTGACCCTGATATTATTATTGGCTGGAATGTCATTGAGTTTGATTTTAATGTACTCAATAGGCGCGCGGATGCTCTTGGTGTTAAATTGTTGTTTGGTCGAGGTAATGGACAACTACAGATCAGAAAAGGGCATTTTACCCGCTTAACCTTGCCCGGTCGCTGCGTTATAGATGGTATTGATACTTTAAAAAATGCCACCTACCATTTTGATAGTTTTTCGTTAGCAAATGTAAGCCACAAAATACTGGGCGAAAAAAAATTAATTCAAAGCGATAACCGCCTGAGTGAAATTATTCGTCAATACAATGAAGATAAACTCTCACTCGCAGCCTATAACCGACAAGACTGCGTGCTCGTTAATCGTATCTTTGAAAAGTTAAAGCTTATTGAATTTGCTATTGTACGTACGCAACTAACAGGGCTTGAATTGGAGCGAATGGGCGGCTCTGTCGCTGCGTTTACTAATTTATATTTACCTTTATTACATCGCAGTGGGTACGTTGCACCGAACTTAGGTGATCATGGCTTATCGTTTGAAAGCCCTGGCGGGTTTGTAATGGAATCAATCCCTGGGCTTTATAAAAATGTGATTGTGCTTGATTTTAAAAGTCTGTATCCATCTATTATGCAAACCTTCTGTATTGACCCTCTGGGGTTAATTCGTGGTTTAGATGATCCTGATAACGCAATCGCGGGGTTTGAGGGGGCGTTATTTTCCCGCACAGAACACCATTTGCCAAACCTAATTAAAAAGTTAGCATCCTCAAGGCAACACGCAAAAAACACAGATCAACCCATGCTGTCACAAGCGATTAAAATTATCATGAACAGTTTATACGGTGTGCTAGGCTCCAAAGGTTGCCGGTTTTATGATCCACGCTTATCCAGCTCCATTACTTTGCGCGGTCATGAAATTATGCAAACTACCAGGCAATGGATTGAAGAGCTTGGTTACACGGTTATTTATGGCGATACGGATTCAACGTTTGTGAGTTTACCCGATGAACTTGATCCACAGGGTTGTAAAGCAATCGGCAAGCAACTCGCTATAACAATTAATGAAAAGTGGCAACATACTATAAAACAACGCTTTGCTACGCAAAGTTATTTGGAAATAGAGTTTGAAACACTTTATAGCCCATTTTTTATGCCAACCATACGTGGTAAAACCACCGGTTCAAAAAAACGCTATGTTGGTCAAGTACAAACAGGCGACGAAAAAAAACTGGTGTTTAAAGGTATGGAAACCGTGCGCAGTGATTGGACACAATTAGCACATGAGTTCCAAACTGAGCTTTTTGAAACGTTATTCAGCGACACTTTTAACGTTGCAATGTTACACCCTATTATTGAAAGCTACATTAGCCGGTTATATGCCGGAGAATTTGACGATAAACTCGTATACAGGAAAAAACTCGGTCAGCATTTGGCTGATTACCAAAAAAACATCCCCCCCCAAGTACAAGCCGTTAAAAAGCACCAAGCAACTCACCCAGAGTTTGAGATAAGTAAAGGTCAAATAGTTGAATATGTATATACAACGTCAGGTGCTCAATTATATCTCGTTGACCATAAGTTTGATTATGCAATCTACGTAGAAAAGCAGATCAAACCAATTGCTCAAATGATATTAACTCCCCTTAATCAAGACTTCATTAGTTTAAAAAAAGCGCAATTAAGCCTTGGCTTATAATTTCACATATAGGGATTATTTGTTTTTTACGGTAACAAAATAAGAACATTTAGTTTGAGTTGGCTTGTTTATAGTCCCTAAAATAACATCATTTGTCCCCTTTATGTGTATTATCAGCCTTTTTTTGATGTTTTAGTTTAAATAAAAGTAAACAGATGTTGGCAGTGTTCGTTTTTTTGTTTAGTATCTTTGTGTGTTCGAAACCTAAATGTTTCGATAGTTCACAAAAACGAAACAAAAATAACCACAAGATAGTGGTCCCAGGGAGAATCAAATGTTAAATAATAAAATTTCAAAAGCTGTTCGCTTAGCGATTGCTTTTGGTGCTGCATCAACAGCAGTGTTTTCTGCAAGCTCAATTGCAGAAGAAAAAAAAGACGGTGTCGAGAAAGTTGAAAGAATTGAGATAACAGGTTCTCGTTTACGTCGTACTGACCTTGAGGGAGTTGCACCGATTACAACAATATCAGGAGAATCCCTCGGTGATATGGGTATTAGCAACGTTGGTGAGTTCGTTCAATCTAATCCAGTAATGTCTGGTTCACCAGCTACGACAAACACCAACAATGGTGGTAATGGTGGTGTTTTTGTTGAACTGCGTGGTTTAGGTTCGTCTCGTACTCTAGTACTTATAAATGGTCGTAAGCCAGTCTCAAGCGATTTCCAAAACATCCCATCAGCGATGATTGAAAGAATTGAAATTCTTAAAGATGGCGCTTCTGTAACTTACGGTTCATCAGCAATGGCTGGTGTAGTAAACGTTATTACTAAAAAAGAATTTACTGGTGTTGAAATTAAAGCAAGTACCTCGTGGTATGATATGTTCAGCGCAGGTAAACAAGAAAACTTTGAAATTGTAGCTGGTAAAGAGTTTGATGGTGGTCACATCACTGTTGGTTTTGATTACACAAAACAAGACCCTATTTATCAAGGTGATGTTAAGGAAGTAGATTTTTTTCAATATCCTTGGCAAGTAGGTTCTGGTGCTCAAGCTAAAAGTTTCTATGAAAATGGCTTGATAACACCGCTTGATGATCCAGATAACGCTAACGTTATAGTTCTTGGCTCAGGTTCTGTTCCTTGTGGTAATTTTTATTTGGCAAGCAAGCCTGGTACTAGTTTCACAAATGGAGGCTGCCCAACGGGTGGTGATGGTAAACCAGCTCTTGGGGATATGCGTGAATTTGTAGGTGGTGGTGCAAACAACGATACTTATAATTATGCTCCAGTTAACCTTATGCAAACACCTTATGAGGTAGTTAACTTTTTTGTAGACACTTCATTTGAAATTTTTGATGACGTAACATTATATACTGAAACAAGAATAAATAAACGTGAATCAAAACAGGAGCTTGCGGCAGTTCCGTATGACACGCGTTTTGATCCAGCTTATTTGGTTAAAGATCCCGGTGGGAATCTTGTAAACGGTGTTTCTAAAGATAACTTTTATAACCCATTTGGAGAAGATGTATTACGTTCACGTCGCCGTATGCTTGAGGGTGGACGTTCATTTGAACAAGACTATGTTCGTTTCCAAAATGTGATAGGCGTTCGTGGTGATATTAATGATTCATGGACATATGATGTATATTACAATTATGGTGCAAATAGTTTAAACGATACTGATTTTGGTCAATTATATGGACCAAACTTAGCAAACGCCATGGGTCCTTCATTCAAAAATGCCGATGGCGATATAGTATGTGGCACAGAAGAAAACCCAATACCTGGTTGTGTTTCTCTTAATGTGTTTGGCGGGCCTGGAACTGTAACACAAGAGATGCTGGATTATGTGACGGCTCCATTGGGGGATTCATACAATGATTCCTTCCACCAAATACGAGGTGACGTTGCTGGTGAGCTATTCGAATTACCTGCTGGTTATGTTGGTGCAGCCTTCGGTTTAGAGTATTACCAAACAGAATTTGAACAAGTTAGTGACTCAGGTAAATTCTTTGATGCAGTTACAGGTAACACTGGTAAGCCATTAACTGGTTTAGGTCGTCATTATACTGCTGCAACCGCTGAATTTTTAATCCCTTTACTATCTGACACAGTTGTTGAAACTTTAGATTTAACAGTCGGTGGACGTTACGATGATTTCAGCACTACTGGAACAAGCTTTACTTGGAATGCAAAATTAGAGTCGCGTATTGTTGATGGATTCAAAGTGCGTGCAAATTATTCTGAGGTTTATAGAGAACCAACGTTAAGTAACTTATATTCACCGGCAGCTGATTCGTTTGAGTCAGCTTCAGATCCTTGTGGTTCAACAAACTGGAATGATCTTTCTGCTGCTGGTAAATCACTTTGTGTATCTCAAGGTGTTCAAGATGGTGGACACTCAGGTACTGATTCACAAATACGTACTCGTGTAGGTGGAAATACCGCTATTCAAGCTGAAAGTGGAGAAACGATAACAATAGGCTTTGTTTGGGCTCCTCATTTTGTAGATAACTTAGGTATCACAGTCGATTACTGGGATATTAGCATTGACGATAAAATTTCGTCTCTTGATACTACTGATATTCTTAATGGTTGTTTTACAGGTTTAATTGATTCACAATGCGCAAAAATAACTCGCGCATTTGATGGAACAATAGATCAAGTTGATAGCAGAACAACAAACTTAGCAGGTATGACAGCTAAAGGTATCGATGTAGATATTAACTATGGTTTTGATCTACCAGTGGGTTCTATTGGTTTGAACTTTGCGTGGACTCACTTCCTAGAACGCGGCGAAGAAAATTTTAATGCGGAAACTGCTACATTTATTCTGGAAGATTTAGCTGGTCGCTTCGAAAACGACACATCTTACTTTGAAGATAAAATACTTGTTAATGTAAATTACACTTTAGATAATCTTCGAGTTGTATATTCGGCTAATTATTTATCTAGCCTTGAATATAGTGACTTAACATACTTCAATGCAGCTGGTGAACTTGAAGGGTACAAAGCTCAAGTTGAATCAAAAGTATACCATGACTTATCTGGCCAATATACTTTTGATACAAATACATCAATCCAATTCGGTATTCGTAATATATCGAATGAGTTACCTCCATATATTGAAACGGCTTCTAATGGTAATACTGATGAAAGTAACTATAGACTTTATGGGCGTCAATTCTTTGCAGGTATTTCACAAAAATTCTAAGTATTTAACTTTTTAATAAATATAATACTTATTTAAAAAGCTTGGTCTTATGTTGAGGCCAAGCTTTTTTGTAATAAAAAGTAACTTACTTTTGGTGAGATCACCTCTACTATTACTTTTATATTAATGGTTTGCGAAATTAATTTGTTGGTAATAGATTAGGGCAAGATAACAAGGTTTACCTTGATCCAAAAGTCTGATTTATACTCCTTCTTTATGGAGCATATCAATGCATCTGATATCGTTACTTAAATATTTCGAATCAATGATCCTCATAAAGAAGGCAAAGTCACCCATAAATTATTTACTATTATACCATTCAATTGTTGCCGAGACTGGAAGGATATCGAAGATTTTGGCTATGTTATAAGCGGTATTGATATGGCGCAGTCCAATATGGTTTTCTTTTTGAGTGAAAGTCTGTATTAAGTTAACTTAGGGTTAAGTAATTACTATTAACGGGAAATGGTTATTAGGTATATTTAATCATCCGGCTAGGCGTAATGCTCCGTTGGTTAGAAGTCGAGTGGGATAGCAAGTAAAAGATAAGTAATAAAATTTATTCTATAAAATTTTTTATTGTTGGATGGCAAAATAAATTACATAAAAATAGTTGGGGCAGAAGCTAAATTTATATTCACTTTTACAACTTCGCCATGCTTTCATTGTGAGTCCAAGCAACTAGCTTTTTTTGAGTAAAACAGTTGTTTGGTTAACATCACTAACAAGAGGGTTCACGCGCTAAAAAGACACTAAGCGTAATTTGAGCCTTTTAGCATAAATTATCACTAGCCTTCTTATACATATCTTACTATGCTATGCCTCAAGTTCATTGAGTTAATTTTTTAGTCATTGATTTTTATTGTTTTTATTGTTTTTTATTCGCCCCCCCGTATATTTCGCTTTCGTTAACAGGAGCTCATAATTTATATCAATAAAAAGGGTGTAAGCAATACGTTGCAATAATCGTGTACTGTCTGCTTTTGTTTTTTTACTGTAAATTTTTTGATTTTAAAGTTAAATAACAGTTGACCATACACTGTCCCTGATATTAGTATCTCTTTCAGCAATTTCGGTACTTAGATATTATAAATAGTAATAAGTTCCTTTTTTGTTTGAATTTTATACTAATAATCATATGAAAAATATGACCAGGGAGAATCAAATGTTAAATAGTAAAGTTTCAAAGGCTGTTCGTATTGCGATCGCTTTTGGTGCTGCTTCAACAGCGGCATTTTCTGCAAGTTCGTTTGCAGCTGAAAATGAAGATAAACTAGAGCGAATTGAAGTTACCGGTTCTGCTATTAAAAGAACGGATATGGAAGGTGCTTTACCTGTTCAAGTAGTAGACAGAGCAACGATTGATCAGTCAGGTGCTACATCAGTGGCTGATCTAATACAAAGCTTGCCTTCAATGCAGGGTTTCACAACGCCTTCGGATTCCGTTGGCGGTGGCGGTGGCGGTATTGCAACTGCTTCACTCCGTGATTTAGGTGCTTCTTACACTTTAGTTTTGCTAAATGGTCGACGTTTAGCTCCTAGAGGTTCGGGTTCTACAATAGATCTTAATACAATACCTCTTGCAATGATTGAGCGTGTAGAAATCCTTACAGATGGCGCTTCTGCTATTTATGGTTCTGATGCAATTGCAGGTGTTGTTAACTTCATACTAAAAGATGAAGTAAATGAAACAACTATCGACGTAAACTATACAAGACCACAAGAGTCAGGTGGCTCTTCTTGGAATGCCAATATATCAACAGGCTTTGGTGATTATGATAAAGATGGATATAATTTCACTTTTGCATATAGTCATGACAGAAAAGAACAATTAGCAGCAGTAGATCGTGACTTTGCTAAAACAGGTATTTTATCATTTGACCATAATGGAACAGAGAAATACCTACTTGCAGCATCATCAAATGCAATACCAGGGAATGTACGAGTATTTCATAATAAAGTTGATCCTGTGACAGGTAATGTTGTTCTTGATGCGGATGGAAACCCTGAAGTAGAGAATGTATCTTTTAACCCATACTTTGAAAAAAACGGAAATTGCCCCGTTGATACTGCAAAAAACGGTGCTCACTGTTGGTATGACTTTACTAAGACACTTGAAATTTATCCAGAATCAGACAGAGATTCATTATTACTAACAGGTAATTTTGAATTAAATGATGATTTAAAACTATTTACTGAACTTACTCATACTAAATTTAACCAAACTATTCGTATCGCACCATATCCTACAGGTGAGTTTTTATTACCATTAGATAGCGATTTAGTTAAGGAGTATGTAAGCCCATACTTAACAGGCTTATCAGATGATGATGCAAGTTTAACCCCTGCTGAAGCAGCACAAGTTACACAAGTACGTGGCCGCTGGCGTGCGCTTCCTGGTGGTAACCGTACGAGCGAATGGGAATCTAAAGCTACACACGCGGTTGTAGGAGTAGAAGGTACTCTTTTTGATACAGTCGATTTTGATACATCTTTGACTTACTCAAAAAATACAGCTGAAGAGAATTACTTAACAGGTTATCCTCTTGCAGATGAGTTCCTTGGACAGCTAAGTAGCGGTAATATTGATATTTTTGCGTTGCCTAATGATGTTACACCTGAGATGACAAGCGCACTTGCTGGTACTATGTATAATGGACCAATGAGCAAATCAACAACTGAAATGCTTGCGTTTAGTTTCAAAGGTTCAATGCCTGTGTTTGAATTACCAGCAGGTGAAGTTTATGCAGCGTTCGGTTTAGATTACCGAGAAACTGATTATACTTCTGAATCTTCAGAAACTAACAGAGCTGCAAAGATTTTGTTTACTAATCCAAGCACAGACTATGGCTTCGATCGTAACAATATCGGTTTGTTTACAGAACTTGCGATCCCAGTTATTGAAGATTTAGAAGTGTCAGTAGCAGTGCGTTATGATGAAATAGGTGAAACAAACGGATATGCAAAACGCTTTGAAATTGGTGGTGCTGAAAATCCTGAAAACTTACCGTCAGGTAAAATATCTGGAAAAATGGATGATGTAACTTATAAAGTTGGCTTTAGATATCAAGCAACAGATAATGTACTTCTTCGTGGTAGTATTGGCACAGGCTTTAAAGCTCCAGCTATGTTAAGCTTAGGTCGTCCAAAAGTGAACTTCGGTGTTACTGGTGGCGCTTATGATTGTAAACTGGCTGAATCAAATCACCCATTAGCAAAACTTTGTTTAGATGGCTCAAATCAATATGCTAAGTTCGTTGCAGGTAATGCAAATCTTAAACCAGAAACCTCAGAACAAATGACGCTTGGTTTTGTATATTCACCATCAACAGAATTTGGTTTTACTTTTGATTACTGGGAAGTAAACATTGAAGATCAAGTATCTAGCTTAAGTGATGCCCAAATATTTGATGATCCTGTTAAATATGCGGATTTATTTACTACACGTTACAATCCTTCTACTCAGGCTGACGAGTTAGCTATTTTAAGTTCGTCTGTTAATGTTGGTAAATCAGATAATAGCGGTATTGATTACTCAGTAAATGTTTTAAATGAACTTTCTTTTGGTTCATTAGCGACTAAACTACATGGTACATATTTCATAGAATCTAGATATACAAGCCCAGGTACAGATGGCTCAAATCCATCTGATTGGTTGACTCAAATGGGGCGATTTGGAACTAATGAGGGTGTAACATTTAGAAATGTACTAACATTATCAAATACACTGACTCATGGTGATTTTAACCATACTCTTAACTATAAGTTTAGAAGTGGATACCAAGATGAAATCCAAAATCAAGGGACTGCATGTACTGTACGTGTTGGTAAGCCAACAGATGCTGTAGTATGTTCTGATGAAGTCATTAGGCGTGTACCTAGTTACTCTACCGCAGATTACCAAGTAAATTATTTAGGTTTCGAGAATGCTCGAATTACCTTTGGTATTAATAACGTATTAGATAAACAGCCTCCTCTTTCACTTCGCCGTTCAGGCGCAGGACATCAAGTAGGCTATGATCCACGTTACACTGATGTTTTTGGTCGTACATTCTATCTTAGTGGCCAATATAGCTTCTAATTTATACGTTTGTAATTAAAATAGAGTAACCTAAATTATAGTTTAGGTTACTCGCTTAGACGTCAGAAATTATTATTCTAGATTTGAAGTTTTACAGAATTTCTAAGCTTTAAATGTTAGTAAATGAAAGGAATTTAATTGTATGTATAAGGCAATTGCATTAATAGTAGGCACTTTTTTTGTAGGCGGATGTACATCCGTTAATGATGATCAAGTTGCAAGTAATGATGAATTACATTGTGAATATCGTACTAAAGTTGGGTCAAGTATTAAAAAGAAAATATGTATGACTACTCAACAGAAAAAGCAAGATGATTTAAATAATGAGAATGCTAAGCAAGCACTTAGAAATACACGTAATGGAAGTTTAGGTACGGAAATTAACTGATAACCATAGTTTATTTTTCAATGAACGCAGATCGTGTTACTTCCTATTTTAAAACGGCAAATATCATTATTTTTATCAATGAATTGCCGCTTACAATTTACTATTAGTAACTCATGTACACAGTGTATCCTTTGTTTACACTGTGCATTTCGAAGTATCACCCAACCAAAGGTAACAGCCTCGGCTAGCGCATTTTTATACCTAATTCTAGCAGGGTTAAACGTAAGCGTACGGCTAACGACACCTAGCTTTTTTAATGTTCCAAGGTAACTGCGGCTCTAGGTTCTCTGGCTGCTCAGCAAGGTGCTGCAAGCACGTTGAGATGTAGTCATGCACTACAAGATCATTTGCCTTTGCGGTTTCAACAAGGCTATAGAGTATGGCGCTGGCATGCGCGCCATTGCAGGTATTTGAGAACAGCCAGTTTTTCCGCCCTATTACGAACGGTTTTATGGCTCGCTCTGCTCGGTTATTATCAATACTGAGCCTGCCATCATCGAGGTAACGCCTGAATTTCTCAAACTGATTTATCGCATAGGTAATTGCTTTACCTAGCGCCATTTGGGGAGGGATTTTATCTTTGTGTTTGAGTAACCATTGATACAATTCATCAACGATTGGTTTGGCTTTTTGCTGCCTAACGGTGAATTTTTCACTGACCGATTTACCTTTGATGGCTTGCTCAATACCATAGAGTTTGCGAATAAGGTTAAGTGCTACATCCGCTTTAACGGTTTTTTTATTATTACCTTTGGCCTCGATGAACTTACGGCGTATATGGGCTAGACATGCAACCAGTGTTGCCTTCGTTTGCTCGTATGCTTTGTAGCCGTCAACGTGCATGTAGCCTTGATAACTGTCAAGAAAATCAACTACACAGTGGGCCGCGCGACTATTATGATAATCAAACAAGACAATATTAGTGCCTTTACCCGGCTTATCATCGCCACAACAATACAGCCACATATAGCTGGTCGCTTTCTCTGCGTTAATAACGTTTAACAGAGCGTAGCGAAAGTCTCGGGGGCTTGCCCCCGTGCTGGATAGTACAGACTGGGCTTGTCCCAGTCTGTACTATTGAACACATGGAACTTCAAAGAAATACGCATCACGTTTTTAGGATCATGTACCATTTTTTGTGGATACCTAAATATCGACATAAAGTGTTCTCAGAGCCTTATAGAACTGAGATGAAAGCAATTATTCAAAAGATTGGTTACGACTATGACATTGATATAATTGAGTAAGAAATACCAGGAGATCATATTCATATGGTAGTTCGAAGTGAACCGAAAATGTCACCTAGTAAAATAATGGAGATAGTAAAGAGTATTTTGGCGAGAGAATTTTTTCGACTTTATCCAGATGTAAAGAGGCGATACTTTTGGGGTGGTAAGCTGTGGACTCAGAGTTATTTTGTCGAAACGATAGGAAATGCAAACGAAGATACGATCAGAGCGTATGTGTAAAATCAGTTAACCGAATTAGACAATAAAGAAAAACACGGGGCTCAGTTAGCGCTCCTTTAAACTCGGTCGCTTGCGGCCGATTCTTTAATCGAGGTCTCATCGCCATGAATAATCGCTTGAGATAACAAGATTTCTTTTAGGCTCTGATAGAGCGGTGACAACAATTCAGCACAGCGTAGCATCCAGCTCGACATGGCTTGCCTGCTCAACCCAATACCGATATCAGAAAATAACGTTTCTTGGCGATAAAGCGGCAAGCCAAACTAGTATTTACACATGATTATTTGGCTCAGTAAACTGGGCGTAGCGATACTTTTTGGAATAGGTGTTGCTGGCATTTTTGCCGCTTTCACTACACTTTCAATGCCTTCTCGCTCACAATGGCGGTATGTATATTTCGGGCGAATGGTTTTGATAACCTTGATATACGCTGGCACAAATTCGAGTGTTTCACTGCTGCTTTCACCCATTTTATGTAAAAGGCTTTGACAGCAATCACACATTTTGTCACTCTCATCAAGGTCAACAACGACCTCAACTCGTGGCAACTGAGCCGGCAGTGGCCGGCGTTTCGGTTTGGCTTTTTCAGTCTTTATTGAGGGCGATGTAGCCAAGAGCGCTTTATCATGTTCATCAAGAATGTCTTCTACTTCATTGAAGCGCTCGCCAGCACCCGGCATCTTTTCAGATTTCTTCGCGTACTCTTTGGCAAGTTTCGCGTTATAAGCTTGAAGCAATTCGTGAATTTGCTTATTTTTTCAGCTAAATTTTCATCCATGTACTGTTGCAACTTAAGCACCATGCGCTTGACAATGTTCACTGGGTGTTGTGTCATCTGTTGTTCCGCCCCCCTAATTTGAATTAAATACGCTCATTAAATAGGCGCTTATTTTTTTTGTAAATAAAAGCTTGACGCAGATCCTTAGGTTTGATTTATTGCTCTCTTTTGAGAGCCTAATTTTATGCCTGTTCCTTCTTCTAAAATACTTGACCATTACACTTGAAATAAAAGAGAATTCGCCGTCAATTAAGACGTTCTTTGCGATACAAAGAGAAAGGAAAAAGGAGTTAGAATAAGTATAGACACTCATTTTTACCTGACATCAGTCACAGATAGCGCGCTAATTAGTAAAGCAATTAGGCACCATTGGTTGATAGAAAACCAACAACACTGGATATTGGATGTCGTGTTTAAAGAAGATGCATCTCAAATTCACGATCCGTTAAGTGCACAACATATGGCGTTATTTCGTCGAGTGGTTAGGAACATGGTAAAACAGCATACGAAAAATAAGAGCTCAATAAGAAGCAAGTGCGTAAGAGCGTGTTATGACGATGCTTTTAGAGAAGAATTGTTGTTTGGTTAACATCATTAATAAAGTGTGCTCGCGCCCTGGAATAAGGACATAAGGAATATAAAGTGATGAAATTTATAGTATTAGATCATAAATTATAAATGTTTACAAAGTATGATCCTGCCCTGGGTGTTTAGACAATTGTCTGTAATTACAAAGAAATACATGATTGAACGCCTTTATGATCTCAATTATGTATATCTAAATAAATTATTATTTCATTTAAATAAGATTTGAGTGCTAGGATTGTTAAAGGTATTTCAATTACGACTTCTTTTATAATATAAGTGACTTTAATGATTTTTAGTTTTTTACTAATATTGACCACCGCTGTGACCACTTACCTTATAGTTAAAAAAATAACGGTGAGAAAACTTCTATCTAGCAGTCAACATGAAGACCATAAGCAATTAAATCAGTTCAATAATACGCAAAAAATGATAGATGATATGCCGCTGATGATAGTTGTTGAAGATAAATATCATCAACGTTTAATGTGGAATGAGTCTTTTGAGAATGCATTTAGTAAGCAATGGGATGAAAATAATCGAGCTTATAATACTAACTCTTTAATTGCTGATGTTTTTATTACACAGAATAATGAGGTATTACACTCTCAAGTTTGCCGCGAATATAACATTCAGCTTATTGATAATAATAGTAAGTTGGTAAATATATTTTATGTAAAGCAACCATACCTTGATTTAGAGGGAGGTGTAACAGGAGTGATGACCTTAATAACACAGGTTTCTGAAGTTGAAGAAGCGTTTACTCAAAATGATCTCATTCATCAGTATTTACCTCAACTAGTTGAAAATATACCAGGTGGATTTTGTCAACTTGAATACTTTAATAACGCAGAGGGGAGGTTTACTTATCTTTCTCTAGGAGCCCAAAAAATATTAGGGCTCGCTGACGACTATATTAATCATCGAGGTGTTGTTGGGTGTATTTCACCTTCGGTTGTTGATCAAGATCGTGTAACAATTGCTAAAGCGTTTAAAGAAGGCGCGAGAAAGGGAGAAAATATCGATTGCCAGTTTCGTTATAAATCTAAGAATGAAATCCGTCGATGCCGTTTTATTGCAATTGTAAACCCTCAGTCACTACCTGAAGATGAAGGGGCTTCATGGCATGCAATACTATTTGATATCACAGAAAAATTACAACGGAAAAACAATGTAAATCTGAATGAAAATAAAGCTATTGATGAAAAAGGTGACCTATGGCATGTATTTTTAGATGATGAAAAATTAATTAATTTACTAGATATGTGCCAGGTTAGTTATCAACAACGAAATATAAAAGACTTTAAAGACGAATTTAAAAAGCCGGTATTTATTATAGTCTGTGAAGATGATTTAGATGTTTATTTAGGCTGTGATAAAGTAAGGAAATTAGCTGAATTTTCTGGTCGAATAATTGTAATTACTAAAAATAAAGATGATATTTATCATTTGCAAAATAATTTAATTAAAATATCTTATGAATCAATCAATGTAGTGACACTTAAAGAAGCATTTAAAATGCTTGCTCAGGGTATACAGAAAAAGAATAAAAAAGATCTTCCACGAAAACTCAGTGGCAATATTTTAGTTGCAGAGGATAATCAAGTTAATCAGTTATTAATACAAAAACAGTTCGAAAGTTTTGGTTTAAAAGTAACACTTGCAGATAACGGAAAGACCGCGTTTGAATTACTAAATACTAAACCATTCCAAATGGTAATCACTGATTGCAATATGCCGATTTTAGATGGCTTTCAATTAACCTCAAAAATTAGACAGCACCGCGACGTTGCAGTGAAGTGTATTCCAGTAATTGGGATGACCGCAGATGATTCAAAAGAGATAATTAATAAAGCGCTTACAGGTGGAATGGACTGTGTGATATTTAAGCCCTATTCACTATCTCAACTGTACGAAATGCTTGTTGAATATTTACCACCGGACGTATTATTAAACAGCCGTGAGGAACAGCTTAAAGACTCTCTCAGTGACGAGGTTTCATTGTCGCACTGGGTAACGGTATTTGGCAATAAGCAAGATGCACTTGCGATGGCACATGTTTTTCATGATACGTTGAAAAAGGATCTCATTGATTTAAACCATGCGTGTGCGATAAACGACGCCAAACAATATGAAAAAGTACTCCATCGAATAAAAGGCTCAATAGTGATGGTTAAAATAAAAACACTTGCGAGTAAGATAAAGGCATGTGAAATACAGCTAGCTGAAGAAGGTATTACTAAAAACAATAAATCTGTAACATTAATAAGTGAATTAACGATATTAAATAACATGGTTGCTAGTTGGTTAGACAAAGTGGATTAAATACTGGGTTCATCTTGGCCTAATATATAAAATAAGCTTATAATTTAATTGAATCATCTATCTAATTTTATAACTTAACAATTTAGTGAGTAAAAAATGAAAGAAGTTAAAGCATTTATTAAATCAGCTAGCCTTATTGAGCTAGAAAAAGCACAAGCATTACTAGGTGCTGCAATAGCAAAACATACTGAGCAACAACAAGCAAAACAAGACGTACTAGACCTGTTAAAAGAAAAAGGTTTAACACTTGAGGATTTGCAAGATATCGTTGGCGATAAGCGTACCAAAGTATTACCGAAGTACCGTATCGAACATGAAGGTAAAATAGTTGAGTGGACCGGTAGAGGTAAGCGCCCTAAAGCATTTCAAGATGTTGATTTAACCAAACACCTAGCTTAATGTTTTGGGAGGCCGAGTGCCTCCCATATTAGTTTTCTTTCTTATTCATTAGTTGCAGTCATTAAATGAGTTATGTATTAAGGCCTTACCAACAAGAGGCTGTTGCACGTACTGTTGCCTTTTTTAGAAAGACAGATTCTCCTGCTTTAATTGTTCTCCCCACTGGTGCAGGCAAAAGTTTAGTCATTGCCGAGCTTGCTCGTATTGCTAAACAGAAAATACTCGTATTAGCGCATGTAAAAGAACTCGTTGAACAGAATGCGCAAAAGTATGAAAGCTTTGGCCTAGCAGCGAGTGTTTTTTCTGCTGGGTTAAAACAAAAATCCTTATCTGAGCAAGTTACTTTTGCAAGTATTCAATCGCTTTCTCGTAATTTAAATCAACTCAATGAACATTATTCATTAGTAATTATTGATGAATGTCACCGAGTCAGTGGTGATGATAAAAGCCAATATGCTAAAGTAATTGATGCGTTAAAACGTCATAATGCAAAGTTAAAAATATTAGGCTTAACCGCGACTCCTTATCGCTTGGGGATCGGGTGGGTATATCATCGTCATTACCATGGTTTTGTGCGAGGGAATGCTGAGAGTCCATTTAAAGAGTGCATTTTTGAATTGCCGCTTCGTTACATGATTAAACACCAATTTTTAACACCACCGAAAGAGCTTGATGCGGCAATCAGTCATTATGATTTTTCGTCGTTATCGAGCAATGCATTTGGTCAATATAGTCAGCAAGATTTAAATCAATTATTGCAAGCGAATACTCGCGCTACACAAACGATCTGTGAAGATATAGTAAAACACAGTGAAAACCGTGAAGGTGTCATGATTTTTGCTGCGACGGTTCGCCACGCGCAAGAAGTTGTTGGTTATTTACATGGACAAAGCTGTGCACTGATCACGGGAGGTACCGGTCATAGTGAGCGAGATAAAATAATTGCAAAATTTAAGCAAAGACAATTGAAATTTTTAGTGAATGTGTCAGTGCTTACTACTGGTTTTGACGCCCCACACGTTGACTTTATTGCTATTTTAAGGCCCACTGAATCGGTTAGCCTTTATCAGCAAATAGTTGGGAGGGGGCTGCGTTTATCATCAGGGAAAAGTGATTGCTTAGTTATTGATTATGCGGGTAATGGCTTTGATCTTTTTCATCCTGAAGTTGGCAGTAAAAAAGGTAATAGTGATAATGAGCCTGTGCAGGTACTTTGTCCTGGGTGTGGGTTTGCTAATATTTTTTGGGGCAAAATAGACGGCGCAGGAAAAGTCATTGAACATTTTGGTCGTCGCTGTAAAGGCTTGCTTGAAGATGAACATGGCTATAAAGAGCAATGCGATTATCGGTTTCGTTTTAAGGAATGCGACAACTGTGGAACACAAAATGATATTGCTGCCAGAGAATGCCATTCTTGCCATGCTATAATGGCAGATCCTGATGACAAACTGCGAGCAGCACTGAACTTAAAAGATGCGCTAGTACTGCGTTGCAGTGGCTTAAGCGTATCTACTTTGGTAAACCATACGCAGATTATTAAGCTAACTTACTTTGACGAAGATGGTGCAAGTTGCGATGAAATATATGATTTTTCAAAACCGGGGGCGCGCTACATTTTTAATAAGCAATTTGGTAAACGTACTAATAATGGGCAAACACCGGTTGATTATAAACTGGCCGAACAAGTCATCGAAAATGAAACATTATTGGTAGCGCCCGATTTTGTGATTGCCCGAAAAAGTAAAAAATATGGCTGGAAAGTCGCAGATAAATTGTTTGATTATCAAGGCAGCTTTAGAAAAGCGAATCAGTTAAGTCGTTAATTCACTTAACTGATTTTATGACCGATCTAAGTTTACACTTGGAGGGGGTTATTCGTAATTATACTAACGTACTAATCATTACCATCCATTAATCCCCAACCATCCCCATAACCTTTATAGCCATTGGCGATACTTTCTAAATACTGCTCTGTTTGGCCTAGTAGAGTGTGATCTGGCACCATTTCAACTTGTGTAATTACTTCCCAAATACCCGTGTCTTCACACTGTACTAATTCGGTTGCAGGGGCGAGCTCATCTTCAGCTATGGCTGTGGCGAATGTTACAGCATCGCTCTTTTGTTCAAATAAAATATAAAAATCAATTTTGTGCATGCGTGCTAAATCAATACCAGCAGCCGCTATTTCTGTTAAAAGTTGGCCATTGTCATCATCAGGAAAGTGCATTTAAAAACCCAGTAAAAATAATTCAAATTAGTTAGTGCCATTGTAACTAAAATTAAGCGCTTTAGCGTACTAATTTTCACATTTGAGTTACTGCGCCCAAGCATATCGATATGTTACTATTTCAACCTTGATGGTTGATTGTTTTTAAGTAGGGGTATTACTTGCCGATTCGGATCGTAACACGCATTGTTTTTATTGTTTGTTTTTGTATAACTACACATATTTTTGCGGCTTCATTAGTCGTTAATGATTATGAAATAAATGGGATCAATGGTGACCTTAAGAATAATGTAGCGCTTTATTTAAAGCAGTTAGAGGGCGAAAAGGCTAATCGTGCGCTGCTTAACCATGCAAAAAAACAAGTTGAGCGAAGCCTAAGAGCGCTTGGGTACTATAAGCCTGCGGTTAAATTAAACTTTGACCACGGATCACAAAAACTCATTGCAACTATTGAGCGTGGCCCTGTTACTCGTATAAGTAATGTTAATATCACAATAAATGGAGCGGGTAGAACAGACCGCTTACTTGCAAGTACGATTGAAAGTATAAAAATAAAACAAGGCGATATTTTAAATCATAGCGATTACGATACTGCGCGTAAAACTCTAGAAGCACAACTTCTCGAACTTGGTTATTTTGATATGAAATGGCAAGCGCATAAACTCGCTATCTCGTTAAAAAGTAATAGTGCTGACGTCGTGCTAACAATCGATACCGGTGAGCGTTATCAATTTGGCGATCTGATAATTACAAAAAACACGCCTGCAGAAAAATACATTCGTTCACTTGCAAAATTTTCTCAAGGGGGCAGCTATAAAGCAACCAAGGTTGCAGATTATAACTTAGCCCTTTCAAGTACGCCATATTTTACCAGTGTCCGGGTTTATGCTGATATTGCTAACCGTGCAAATAACCAAGTGCCAATTAATGTGGATGTGTTACACAAACCAGCGAATAGTTATGAAATTGGTGGTGGCTTTAATACGGATTTTGGGCCTAAAGTTCGGTTTAAATGGTCAAAACCATGGATCACTGACGATGGCCATTTTTTAGAGAGCAATTTAAACCTTTCAGCAAAACAGCAAGACATATCTTTTAGTTATACGGTGCCGGTTGATGATCCTAATGATGATCTTTGGCGTTTTTCTGCGGGCTATAAATTAGAAGATGAAGTGACTGAAGACATCTACAGTAGGATTTTGACTGGTCAATTACAAAGGCAGTGGCTAACAGAGGATGATTGGGTACGTACAGTATTTCTTCGTCGAGATCATGAAACTTACCGAATTGGTGACGAACAGCAACAAAACTCAAAAATGTTTATGCCGGGTATTAGTTACGCAAAAAAAGAGACAAAAGGTGGAACAACACCTTATTGGGGTGAGCAATGGCTGGTATCAGCAGAGTTTGCGCTTGAGGATGTGTTGTCTACAACGAATATCGCTAGGGTGCAATTTCAAACTGCATGGTTACGTACTTACCTTAACAAACACCTTGTATATTTACGGGCAAATGTAGGGGCAATGCTTGTGGATGATATTAATAATGTACCCTTGTCGTTACGTTTTTTTGCTGGTGGCGATCAAAGCGTACGTGGTTTTTCATATCAATCAATATCACCAGAAGATGAAGAAGGGCGCTTGATTGGCGCCAAGTACTTACTCTCAAGCACCGTGGAATATAATTATCAATTTGCACAAAACTGGCGTGTAGCCTTATTTGTTGATAGCGGTACAGCTACGAATGACTTTTCTGATCGGGTAGAAGTGGGGGCTGGATTTGGTTTTCGTTATTTAACGCCAGTAGGGCCAATTCGAATTGACCACGCATGGGGACTTACGAAAGAAAGTAAAAGTACGCGTTTAAGTATTACTATAGGGCCAGAAATTTAATGTCAATTACGAAAAAAGTTACAGCCGTCTTAACCGCTCTTTTATGCACTCTTGTTGCAGTGGTTTTTTGTTTGCTTTTTACCGCGCCAGGTAACCAGTTAATTGCATATAGTGCAAACAACATGGTGGATGGATTAAAGATAGATATTAAAAAAGGTCGATTTTTATACAATGATCCATTCGATGTTAAATTTAAAAATGAAAGTATAGATTTCACAGCCAAGCAACTAAAACTGGATTTATACTGGTGGCGTTGTGAGGGGTTATGCATTGAAAATATCAGCGCGCAAACTATCAATGTTTCTTTAGCCGCAAGTACAGAGCCATTACCAAAAATCTCAGAAGACGTGCAGCTCGAGCAAAGCAACACCATTGAGCTACCCATTGATATTTACGTGAAGAGAATAGCTGTTCCTACATTTACATTAAAACACCCAAGTGCTGATGTAACGGTTAATAACTTTATATTGGCAGCTTCGGCGGCACAATCAACTGTTGTGTTAAATAACCTTAGTGTGGCGAAAGTAAAGGTTATATTAAAATCAGTGGAGCCAACACCCAGCGAACCTTTAGTTGCACTTGCAGCACTGCCGGATATTCACTTTACTTCAGCGTTGAATATGGTCGTTGAGCGGTTTGATGTGAGCAATGTCAATATTGTTCAAGAACAAAGCAGTCATGATATTAATAATATTAATGGAGCATTTTCAATTGATGGTCCACGTATTGAATTAACGTCTTTAAGTGCTGATTATTTACAGTGGCAACTCGCGAGTCAGTTAAATGCAACATTAACCGAAAAGACACCTATAACGGCTACAATTAGCCTAGATCATCCCGCACACCATATTGCATTGGATGTATCTGGCGATTTGCATAGTTTAGCACTGGATATACAAACTCAGGGTGAATACCCATTGAACGCACAGCTTGAAGCTGATTTAAAAACGGAGAACTTTCCATTTTCAATCAATGCAAGTATCCAACAATGGCTGCTTGATGTGGAACATAACACGTTAAAGATTAATGATGTGCAATTATCTGGTAAGGGTAACGCTGATGACTACGCTATTAATTTAATTGCACAAAGCCAATTGGCCGCCTATCCAAAAGTACAAATCAAGTCAGTTTTAAAAGGGGGGCTAACCCATATCAAAGTTGATGATTTAGCCCTGCTTGCAAATGATAGTAAAGCAACCATGACTGCATCAGCAAGCTGGAACGACGGCATTAAAGGACAGTTTACTGGCTATCTTAAAAACTTAAAGGCACAGTATCTTACTGATACGCTCACGAGTGATGTATCAGGGCAATTAAAAGGGGCATTTAATATAGAGCAAGAAAACTGGCAGTTGGTGATGAATGATACACAGCTCACTGGCACCTTGAATGATATGGCATTTACCTTTGCATCTGACTTTGACATAAATAACTCACTCCATGCCCGAATCAATAAGTTTGAACTCTCTAGCGGCGAAAACACATTGGCCTTAAGTGGCGATGTGACAAAGCGATGGAATATTAAAGGGAAACTTCACTTAAATAATACGACCCCAGATAAATTACCAATCACAGGGGTGGGCGATGGTAGCTTAGTGATCGCTGGAGAGCGTTTAGAACCGATTGTTAATTTAAACATTGCAATGCGTGATTTAAATTTTTCAGACATAGCAATAGAGCAGTTAGTTTTAAAAACAGATTTTAATTACGCTGCTGATTGGCAAACTAATGCAAGTTTAAAGGTTGAAAACGCCAATGTGTTGGGGCATAAAATTCAAACCTTAGCGATAAATGCCGCGGGTGATAAAACTGACCACCAACTCCAACTTGATCTAGATGCTTTGCAAGGGAAGGCGCAGTTTGAACTTGCTGGAAAATTCATAAATAAAGAATGGCAGGGTAATTTAAAGGATGTGCTATTAACCGATAATGTTCTACGCTTTCGTGCTAAACCTGCTATTGCAATTAATATTAATACCGACAATGGTGATTTTTTAGTAAAGCAGCACTGTTGGCAAAGTGAAAATAGTAAATTATGTATTGATGAGTTAAATCAAAAAAATCAACAAGGTAAACTAAGTGCGAAGTTGGTTAACTTTGATTTATCACAGATCAAATATTTATTACCAGAGAATGTAATTACACAAGGTGACTTGAATGGTCATATTAACGCTAACTGGCAAGGGCGTGAATTAAGCGCCTTAACAGCCACGATCAATTCTCATGATTTAGTAACTACATTGATCAATGAAGAAAACCGTTATCGTCTACCGCTAGAGACATTCACCATAAACGCAATTGCGGATGCACAGACTGCGCAGTTTAATGCACGTTTAAACTCAAGTGTGATTGGCAACATTAATGCAGACTTACAGGTAACCGATTTAACAGACGCGCAAAATATGTCGGGAACGTTAGATATCGATAAAGTCTTACTCACTGATTTACAGCCACTTATTGGGACGCTTGAACAGTTAAAAGGTGCTATTAGTGGTCAAGTTGCAATCGCTGGGACGACAAACTCACCGTTATTAAGTGGAGAGCTTGATGTAACTGGGGTTAATTTACAGGGGGAACAGCTACCTGTTTCGTTAGTTGATTCAAATGTAAATATAGCATTTGATAAAACGACTGCTGTGTTAAAAGGAAAATTAAAGGATGGTGATGGCGGCTCACTTGATTTAACGGGTGATATTGATTGGCAAGGAGAAAAACCAGCGGTTAATTTAAGTGTATTAGGCAAGCAATTTTATGTCCGCGCGCAGCAAGGTGTGTTATTTAAAGTATCGCCGGATTTAAAAATTAGCTTGGCAGATGATACTTTTAAACTAGCAGGTCAAGTTGTTGTACCCTATGGGCGTATAAAGATCGAAGAGTTACCCGAAGGGGCTGTGCAAGTTAGTGATGATGAAATAATTGTAGATAAGCAAGTTGAGCAAGCCGATGTTGTGCCCTTCAATTATGATATAAACTTGAAGTTGATTGTTGAAAATGATGTGCGGATTGATTCATTTGGCCTAGAATCAAAAATAGAAGGGGACTTAGCAATTAGTTTAAATCAACAAACGCCAATGATAGCAACGGGTGAGTTGAACTTACGCCAAGGCACTTATCGAACATTTGGCCAAGATTTGATCATTCGAACAGGGCAAATTGGTTTTAGCGGTTCGATTGAAAAGCCTTATCTTAATATTAAGGCAATACGTAATCCTGAAAACACAGCTAATGGCGTAATCGCAGGTGTGACGTTAACAGGGAATGTAGAGCATCCTTCTTTAAAGGTTTTCTCGGAACCTGCAATGGATCAAGCGCAATCATTAGCGTATCTACTAAATGGTCAGCCATTGGATGAAGGCAACAGCTCATCAGATGCAATGTTAGCTCAACTTTTGCTTTCACAAGGTGTAAGCCGAAGCGAAGGGGTTGTATCTAAAGTTGGTGAAAGTTTTGGTTTTTCTGATGTTAGCTTAAGCTCTAAAGGCAGTGGAGATAACACTAAAGTTGAAATATCGGGGTATTTAGCACCCGATATTAAAGTTAAATACAGTGTTGGGATTTTTGACTCATTAAGTGAGGTTGCAATGCGTTATCAACTAATGTCACAGTTATATATTGAAATTACGAGCAATATAAACCAGAACGTTGATATTCTTTATAAATTTGACTGGGAGTAAAAAGGCGCGATGCTAAAGCTGGTACTAGTATGCTTACTATTTACATTTAATGTTAGATCGAATACTGAGCAAACAGTGCGCTTTTCTGCGGGAAGCCATCCGTATCCGATTGAATTATTAAAGCTAGCATTGGGCAAGTCAGAAATAAAGATGTTACCTGAAGAGATCGGTAGTATTCCTACACAAACACGTGCAATACGTTTATTAGGTGAAAAAAATGGTATCGACGTATTTTGGGGCGCAACAAGTTCAACGTGGGAAAAGCAAGCAAAGGCAATTTTAATCCCGATAGATAAAGGGTTACTTGGTTATCGTATCCCTTTAGTTAATATTAAAGATAAAGAATTATTTGCTAATGTAACTCACTCAGGGCAATTACGAACTTTTCTATTTGGTTTGAGAGAAGACTGGCCAGATACCGCAATTTTTATTAATAACGAGTTACACACGCAAATTTATGGTCAAGGTGCAGATCCTATTGAAATGCTAAAAGCGAGGCGAATCGACGCATTACCTTATGATATTTTTGATTTAGCACAAAATTATGGTGATGATATTGTTCATGACAAATATATAGCAATACGTTACCCATCAGCGCTTTACTTTTTTGTTGCGAATAAAGATGCCATTTTATATGAGCAAATTAAATCGGGCTTATTAGCAGCGATTGCCGATGGATCCTTTGATGAGTTATTTAATCGTTATTTTGCTAAAACTATCGAACTGGCAGATCTGAAAAACCGCCGAATTATTGAACTTGCAAATCCTTTACTCCCGCTAAGTGCACCAATTCACCAACCACATTTTTGGCTTGATAAAAAAGCGTTAACCAAATAATGTAGCACCACAAAAAATAAAATAAGTTGTGGGATATGTTGAAAAAATCATGCTTAGCTGCAGTTGCACTAATACTAAGTCAAACCAGTGTTGCGAAAACAGCTGCGCAGCCAACAGCGAGTAGTGTTATAAACAGCGCCAGCGCACAAGAGTGGCGAATAGTTGATGCTGACAATATACTAAAAATCACGTTACCAACGGGATCTGCATATATCGAGCTCAACCCCTTACTTGCTCCTAAACATGCTGAGAATATAAAGCAACTTGCGCGTGATGGATTTTATAAAGGGCTAAGTGTTTATCGTTTTGTAGAAGGCTTTGTTGCGCAAGGTGGTGATGCAAGCGGTAAAAAAGCAATAAAAAATGCAAGCAAATCACTCCCTGCAGAATTTTACCTTACTACAGCAACGGCACTTAACATAACTGAACTTGATATCACCGATGGCTATGCGCCGCTAACCGGTTTTTTAAAAGGATTTGCTGTTGCGCAAAATGAGGCTCAAACACAAACTTGGCAAGTGCACTGTAATGGTGTATTCGCGATGGCTCGTGATAACAACATTAACAGTGGTGGAACAGAGTTTTATGTCACTATCGGTCATGGGCCGCGCTATTTAGATAGAAACATTACTGTGTTTGGACGCGTTCTTGAAGGAATGGAACACTTTAATCGTTTATCTCGAACACCAATAGAAGGTGAACTCTTTAACCCAATTGCAGATATACACGTTTTAGCTGACATTGCAAAACACGATACAAGTCAATTTAAAGTGTTAAAAACGGATTCGAATGCCTTTAAGTCACTTATTAAAGCGCGCCAAAATCGCAGTGAAGAATGGTTTGTTGAAACCCCAGATTATGTTGACGTATGTGGTATGCCAATTCCGACAAAACGATTGAAGAGCTAATTGAGGACACTAAACCCCGAACTAGCTCGGGGTTTAGGTTCTTGAATTCAAGTATTAAGTGCAATCATTATGCAGCCACCAGAACTTCTGATTGCCCCGTAAACATTACTGTCGGTTTATTTTCACTGCAAACGGCACATTATCGTGAGAAGTTGAGCGATATGGATTGATATCAAGACCTCCACGGCGTGTATAGCGAGCATACACTTCAAGTTCAGTGATGTTTAATTGCGCCATTAAATCACAATATATCCGCTCTACGCATTGCTCATGAAACTCATTGTGGGTTCGAAACGAAATCAAATAACGCAGCAAAGATTCTTTACATACTTGCTCACCAGTATAACGAATAATAATACTTGCCCAATCGGGTTGCGAAGTAATTAAGCAATTAGACTTAAGTAAATGGCTGTGCAATGTTTCACTCACCGTATTAGTGGAGGCTGGTTTAAGAGAATATGCATCCAAATGATAACTATCGATTTGAATATCTAACTCATCAATACATTCACCAGGTAATGGTGTGCACGGTAAGCAATTATAATCATTAGGGCTATACAAAACGACATCGATAGGCATTGAAACGCCAGCAGATAAATCGGCAATTAAAATAGCTTTTACGTCTTCAATCGAATCAAAGCGCGTTTGATTAAAGCTATTTAAATATAGTTTAAAAGACTTTGATTCAATGATATGACTGCTTTGACAAGGAAATATAAAGCTTGCGACTGCAACGACGGGTTTACCTTTAGTATTTAACCAAGAAAGCTCATATCCGGTCCAAATATCTTGGCCTTTAAATGGGAGAGCAGCTTCATTTATATCAAGTGCATCACGATTAAGTTTACGTGCAATAGGAAACAATAAACTAGGTGTGTAGGTATCTACATATTCTGTTGATTGGCCAAGTACACTGTCTTTTAATTCAGGTGAGTTGCTGTAATCTGTCATGTTAGCTCTTTTGTAGTTACAATAGCGCTATTATACCTAAAGCTTATGAGTTTCGCAGTATGTCTATCACCTCACAATTAGAGCAACTTCACCAATGTTTTGCTAAACGACAGTTAGAGCAGACGCAATTATTACCACGCATTGAACACGATAGTGATTGGCCAAGTCCGTGCGAGGTTGGTACTGCTGATGCAAAAGGGTTGATCCAATGGCAAGCGGTATGTCGTAGCCCCAAAGGCTCTTTAACTGATTTAGCTAATGCGCTTGATGTTAAATTTCCAGATGCGCTGAATGAGTATTATGGAACGTTTTTCGCGGGATGCATTACTGCAAAAATAGACGAACACGAAGTAGAGCTACTGCAAGCGTGGAGTATTGAAGATTTTGATCTACTTCAGCAAAATATTACCGGGCATGTATTGATGAAGCGCAAGCTTAAGCAAGACCCAACTGTATTTATAGGCTTAACAGATCAAGAGGATTTACTCGTCTCAGTGTTAATTACGACGGGTGAAGTATGCTTAGAATATGTAGGTAAAAAGCCACATCATATATTGGCTCCTAACCTAGCTGCATTTATTGAAGCACTTGTAGTTTAAAGTATAGATATTCGCGGAGTTAGATTTACTCCGCATTGTTTATACCCAAGCCACCTCAATATGTGAATTATGCATCTTGAGGTGGCTTGGGTATATTCGACTTTCAATGACCCTAATGTTATTGAAAATCCCACGATATATTAGAGACTAATCCACACGGCTCACATTTAAAATCAAATAAACCAAACCATGACTCAGGTAATTTCCAATCGCTGTTACAGCTAGGGCATTTACGCGCAAGTTCAGATGCTTTATCTGTGCCACCGACACGATATAAATAATAATACACTGGTTTTTTAGTTAAACAGGTGACCCGTTTTGCTATGTCTTTACCACGACGAGAAAGGTCGCTATCCAGATTTGATATTTCATCCAATGCAGGAAACTCACAGCGTGTTGCACCATTAATTTGAATTTGGTCACAGGCTTGCCAATCTTCTTGCCACTTGATTAGTGTTTTATAATCTCCGTTAGCAATAGCGGGGATCTTAAACAAGGGGACAGGTAAAAAATCATCACCACAATACAGCGGGCTACAAGTGTGAACATAGGTCGTGTATAAAATATAACTCGATGGCTCATGGCATTCATCAGCGCCATTAGAGTGGATATCTTGGCCTATCACTTTTACTTTTGGTGCAAGCAAGCCTGCGGCGTGTAATTTATCAATACTGTGTTTTACAAACGGACTATTATTGAGTGGATGCATTGCATCATTAGTAGGGCACATCACGCGCGTTATGAAATAACCGTCTTTTAAAACGGTTGGAAACTCTTCCCCCATTATTTGACCGTTAAAACGAAGTGCATTTACTAAGCGATTAATTGCTTGCTCAGCATTTTCAAGGGTCGTATCTTGGTAACAATCAAACGTTAAATCAACAACAAACATGGTGGGGTCTCAAATTATTTATTTTCTAGTAATGCCAGTAATCGGTCGAGCTTTGCTTCAAGGCGATCAAGTTGACTTGAATTATTTACAGCCTCTACTTTTTGTTGAGGTTGTTTTGCTAAATTATGAATAGACTCAGGGTTGTTTTTATATTGACTCACCGCAGCAATAATAACGGGTAAAGGGATCGTTTGTGTCAGTTTGCTTTTTGTCAAAGCAACAGTCGGGGTTTTTCCTTCATCTAGAAGGGCTTTAATCGCATCAAAAACAACAGCATTCATTCGGTTTATAAACTCTTTAAATAGGGCGTTACACAGTGCTGTGTAATACCGGACTATAATAACAGTAAGTTGGCTCTAGCCAAACAATTTACTGTTGGCGTAAACGTACATTTAGCTCATCAACCACTTCGCTCCAGTGAGCGTTTTGTTCTAAAGGTGTCGTCATAAAATAGTGGTGTGCTTCTTCCTAAAGTCGCTTTTGTAATGATATGTAGTGCCGTATCGTATTTATATCATACTCCTTGATGGTTACGTTAAACCAGTGATAGAACTTTATAATGAGTTATTAGAGTTTAACTCCCGCTGAATTTGCCTTTTAAAGCGCATAGGAATATACCTATAGTACTTAATGTATAAAAATTAAAATAAGCAAACGCTAATAAGGATTAACGATGACCGTCGAAACACAAAGTGAGACATTTCGAGTGCAATACATTGCTGCCGAAGATATCAGTATCGCAGCGAGCTTAATTTATCAAGCCTATCATGATGATCCTGTTTTACAGAAAATGCTTAATTACAGTGAAGCAGCCAAAGGGCCCTATGAGAAAAAACTACGTTCTTTAATTCGCGAAGAACTCAATACATTTTGGCAAGAAAAACAACCCTTGATAGGTTTATATAAAAATGAACGATTAAAAGCAGTAGCCAGTGTTTTTGAATCACAAAGCCAACTACAGGCGCAACGATATTGGCATTGGCGCTTAAAGTTAATGCTCAGTGCTGGCTATTTACAAACGAATCAGTTGATTGATAAAGAGCAAACGATTCGTGATGCCTTAGTTGAGCAAGGTAACTATTACTTTTTAGCCTTTATTGCGGTTGATCCGCATTTTCATGGTCAAGGGCTCGGCCGTTATTTGCTGCGCGGTTTAGATGACCTTGTAAAAAGTAATAAAGAGTCAAGTGGAATGGCAGTGTTTGTAACGCAAGGAAAGCATACGGCTTTTTTCAAAAGTGAAGGCTTCACGTGTTTACAGACGCTTACCTTTAACAGCGTACAAGGTGAGCTGTTATTTAAATCGGCTCAATAACATTGACCCAATTAAAACGGCCATAATGGAAGTTTGCGTGTAGGATATATCTTACAGTGGTGTGCGCTTTATCAGTTAATTTTACGTATCTGTATTGTTGTTTTTATTTAATTCATTGTTTTTAATGTACTTTGTGTTTTTTGCAAAAATGTTACATGAAAATAATTATTATTTGCCACTATCGTTAAGTCCCGTTTGCTTTAAACTTTACTTCATCAAGACGATACAGACTCAATGATTGAGCTGGTGCCAAGGAAACGGATTACGGCAATTAAGCAAGATGCTTAGCAGGAAGCAAACGGACAAGTTAACACGGATGCAAGGATGAGTTAGGACACCGCGAGGATGCGGAACATTAGCGGAGCTAATGATAAGGATAACCCAAAGGATTATATTACAGGAAGTAATAGGAGCGTTTGGAGACGCAGGATGGCCAAGGTGGCAAGAGGATAACACTAGGATGTGTAGGATATTGCATTGATGCAACGTGAGGGTGTATGAGGATGTATACCCGTTCAGGGGAAAGATAAAAAGGGTGCTTCGGCTTAGGTATGGATGCCTTATTATGGATGAAGTAAGATTTAGGCGTAACTATATGTTACGCCTTAGTTTTTTGTGTTTCATGTCAAACTATTAAACCTCAAAATATTCCTGATTATTTTCTAACTAGATCTTGTGCGGTGGCACTAAAACGCTCTGCAGCATTTCGTTTTCCATAAATAAAACACCTTGATAAGCGTTTTCACCATCACTGGAGAATTCAAAAGTAAACTCGCTTTTGATCCCTGGTTTGCCGCTTTTTAAAAGCCCAAAGCGGCGTTTAGTACACGCGACACTCATTAATTGCACTTGGAGTTGCTCACTTTGACGTTTTGCATGCGCGTTAGCGGCTTCGGCAACTTTACGATTTAGCCAAAAAAAATAAATTACACTGCCAATAAGAATGAATGTCCACAAACTTGCCATTTAAGAAAATAACCTTCCAATTGCTCGCGCGAGGGTTTCGCTGCGATTTTCTTTACGTAGTAAACCTAATAAGTGTGGTCTAACACTTGGTATTGCAACTAAATCAGCAAAAATACTTGGGAAAAGCTCTGCTATTTCTTGGTGGTGGGCGCAGTTGTCCATAAAAATATGTAAGCGCTCTGCGTCGGTAAGTAAGTTAAAACAGCGTCCAGCAATAGTTAATAAAACATCCGACTCGGTGGAAATGTCTGATTGTAAAATGCTATCGACTAATTGTGCGGTGAGTGTTTGGGCTTGTGCTTTTGACATCGCACGTAATGCGCAGCATAACGCTAGAGTATCTTTTTGCGCAATAGCATGCTGAGCATAGCTCAGTAGTTGCTCGCTAAAAGCGGGTGGTATTTCTACGTGTTCAAGCATCGCGCTGAGTGGTTGTAATACATCGGCTGGCAGATGCTCCCATGCTTGTTGTAATGCAGCTTGGTTTTTACCGTCATTTAAACGCAGTGCAAAATCAGCAATACCTTGTATCGCAACACTTTGCCAATTTTCAAAACCTAATTTTCCACTAAAATAAAGTTGTGTATATTCGTAATATTGTGATGCAGGTTGTTTTAATAATACTTTTAACAGCGCATTGAACGCAGCAAGTTTATTCGCATTGGGTGTGAATACATAAGGGTTGTTATCAAGTTTGCCGTCAGCGTGTGCGCCTGTTAAGTCATTACCTAGTGCTTCTATGACCATATTGGCAAAATGATCGCGACTTGCGCAAACAAGTTTGCTTTGTTCATCAACTGGAAACTTTAAAAACCACACATAAGGTTCACTGCTGGCTTTACGATCCCAAAATTGAATGGCTAACCATGCATGGCCTGCCAATGGAAAAGGATAGGGGATCTGTGCTTGCTCAATAGCTAAAAATTGCTTTTTATCTAGTTTGGTAATATGTCTACCAATATCAAAAACGCGCCAATTTGTGCCTGCGCCATCAAGTAATTGCCCTAAGGTTGCGATCTGCTCGGTCATAATGATCCAATGATTTTTTACTGCAAAATTAGTTAAATTATACGTCATAGCAGGCCATGAGGGAACAGGGTATAATTAACCAATATTTATCAAAGAGGGTGGTTATGTACCAATTAACCCAAACCTATTTAACGCAACTTAAAGCTTTATTAAAGCAGCATCAACTTTGGCAAAATGAACCTATTGATGTTCAAGCGTTAGACTCAACAATGCCTTTTTGTCACGATACAATGGCGTTTGAGCAGTGGTTACAATTTGTATTTATTGAAAAAATGCAAATGTTAGTCACTCATCAACATCCATTACCAAGTAATTTTTCAATTGCGCCGATAGCCGAGCTAATGCTGACAAAAAAAACCGGTGCGGCAGCCATCACTGCATTACTCTCTGAGCTTGATAACATTTTAGGAAGTGGTCATGAATGAACGCCCTGAGCCAATTGAATTTGGTGAATTAGAGGTTTTATATCGCGATGAAAACTATATTGCTATTAACAAACCATCAGGTCTGCTGGTTCATCGTTCATTTTTAGATAAGCATGAAACACAGTTTGCAATGCAAATGTTACGAGACCAAATAGGTCAGCATGTTTTTCCAGTGCATCGTTTAGATAGGCCTACCTCGGGTATATTGCTTTTTGCATTAAGCTCTGAAGCTGCGCGTGATATAAATCAGCTTTTTATTGATGGTCAAATATCTAAACGGTATTTAGCGTTAGTACGTGGTTTTGCACCAGAGTCGGTATTTTTAGACAAGCCACTTAAAGAAGAGCTTGATAAAATAGCTGATAAGTTTGCAGATCAAAATAAGGAGCCACAAGAGGCGCAAACCCAGTTTAACTGTTTACATCAAGCTACGTTGCCGATCCCGATTGGTAAATACCCCACTGTACGTTATTCGCTGGTGGAATGCTTTCCTAAAACGGGGCGAAAACATCAAATTCGCCGTCACTTAAAACACTTATCATTGCCAATTATTGGTGATGTAAATCACGGTGATAATCAGCATAACCAGTTTTTTAGAGAGCATTTTGAATTACGTCGATTAATGTTATTTGCAACTGAGCTTAATTTTGTGCACCCTTATACTCAACAACTGATCAATATTAAAGCGCCGTTAGGTGAGGCAATGCTTACTATTTGCCAACAACTTGGCTGGCCAAATACAGAAAAGGATTATTAATGGCACATATTAGTATTTTTGTAGGCAGTGTTAATGGCGGCGCAGAACGTTTAAGCGATGATATTGCAAAAACAATTGAGCAAGTGGGTCATACAGCCGTTGTAATTACTGAAGCATCACTTGATGATATAAAAAATGCCTCGCATATTTTAATTGTTACCTCAACTACAGGGCAAGGTGATGTGCCAAGTAATTTAGCGGGGTTATATTTTGCTATGAATAGCACTTCCCCTATGTTGACAGGCAAACCTTTTGGCGTGATAGCGATGGGAGATAGGTGCTATGGTGAAACATTTTGTGGAGCAGGGAGAAGCTTTGATGAGTTATTACGCGACTTACAAGCAAAGCCTGTTGGTAATCGCTTAGAAATAGATGCCAGTGAAAACTTTGAGCCATGGCCAGTAACAGAGCCTTGGCTAAAGCTGTGGTTAACGAAGCTTCCAGAGTAAGTAAAAAGAGCGCATGAGCGCTCTTTTTATTAGTTATGTTTTAGCTTACGTTATGTGCTTTTTACATCAACTTTTAGCTTTAACTTTTGCCCGGGTTGTAAGTATTTTTGCCCTGAGAGATCATTCCATTTAATAATATCGTTGATCGTTAGGTTAAACTTAGATGCAATGCGCGCGAGTGAGTCACCGCGACGGACTTTATAGATAATCGTACGGTTGGTGCTAATTAATGCTGTTTGGGTGTTCTTAGCACTTTTATACACAGTTAGCTTTTGGCCTAAACGTAATACGCTATTCTTTTTAAGTTTGTTCCATTTAGCGAGCTCATTAATGGTTACATCGTATTCTCGACTTATATCCCATAACGTATCACCACTTTTAACCGTGTGAGAGAGCTTCTTTTTCGTGCTTTTATTCACGGCCATGCGTACTTGTTTGGGTAAGTGCGCGCTATTAATCGCACCATCACTTAATGGCACGAGTAACTGTTGACCAACACGAATTGTATTTGATTTAAGTTTATTCAGTGACTTAATTGCAGCGGCGCTGGTTGAGAATTTATTAGCAATAACCGATAAGCTATCACCATTGGCGACAATATACTGCTGCCAGCGTAAGCGATCTTTTAAGTCAGTTTTTGCGAGTAACTGCTGAAATTGTTCTACTTTATCAGAGGGTAATAATAAAAAGTGTGGGCCATTAGGATCTGTTGCCCAGCGGTTAAAGCCCGGATTTAAACGATACAACTCAGTTAAGCTAATATCGGCCATATCTGCGGCGAGTGCTAAGTCAATTTGTGAGCCAATATCAACGACTTCGACAACTTGTGCATTAATGATCGGATCCCATTTAAGACCAAATTCTTCTTGACGTTTTAATAAGTCAGACAAGGCTAATAGCTTTGGTACATACGCAGTGGTTTCACTGGGTAAATCAAGAGACCAAAAGTCAGTTGGCAAATGCTTTTTACGGTTCTTTTTAATTGCGCGTAATAAGCGACCTTCACCTGAGTTGTATGCTGCTATAGCGTTGAGCCAGTCACCTTCAAGGGTTTTATGCAAATACGACAAATAATCAAGTGCCGCACGGGTTGATTGTACAATGTCACGACGGCCGTCGTACCACCAGTTTTGTTTTAAATCAAAACGTTCCCCTGTTTGTGGCATGAATTGCCAAATACCAGAAGCTGTACGGTGTGAGTAACCAAATGGGTCGAAAGCACTTTCAACAATGGGTAATAGCGCAATTTCAATTGGCATTTCACGTTTTTCAACTTCTTCAACAATAAAATGCAGGTACGGCTCGGCTCGTTTCGAAATGCGATCTAAATATGATTGATGACGGGCATAGTAATTACGCTCAGTAACAACAGGTCGATTTTGTGGCACTTCAATCGATAATTGGTAACGGATCCGTTCCCACACATCATCAAAAATAGGCGGCGCTTCATCAAGTTCGTTGACTTGTTGATATTGCGCATTAATCATTAATGCTTCGCTGATGTCGTTAGGGCTTGCGCCATTAAGCTGCTGCTCTTGTTGATTGACAATAACGTCATCAGAGTGTGTTGATGTCAATGTCTGACAACCACTTAGCGTTAGTGCCAAGGCTAAAACGAGGGGGGATTTCTTCATAAATACCAATACATCAGGTAAAAAACTCGGCAAATACTACCCGTTATGACACGGTATTACCACTTTATGACCGTTTTAAATATGCAATAATGGGCTGTTTATCAGCTAACTAAATAATCTGTTTAGATTTTTTACACTAAAAATGATCTTTCCACGCTCTAAGACTTTCAAAGCGTTGCCAAGGTTCATTATTTTGTTCTAGTTGTGTTGCCATTACGCAAAATTTCTTTGGTAAGTACTCTGTTATTGATGACAAATCACTGCGCATAAATGGGTTTATTTTTCGCTCTTGTTTTAATGTACTTGGCAGCGTGATTTCATTTTTCTGACGCTTTGCCCTCACCCAGTCATTGTAATAAATCAGATCTGGATTGTTAGGTTCTACAGCCAATGCAAATGCTAGGTTGGCTTGGGTGTATTCATGAGTGCAATAAATTTTACAGTCATCGGGTAGCGTTTTTAGTTTATCGAAAGAGTGATACATTTGCTGCGCCGTGCCTTCAAATAAGCGTCCACATCCACCACTAAATAACGTATCTCCAGTAAAAGCTAAAGTGGGGTGGGTATAGCAAATATGATCCAGCGTATGTCCAGGTGTTGTCATAATAGTAAATTGAGTCCCCAGAACCGTTAAACTATCGTTATCCTTGAGCGGCTTAGTTATTCCTTTAAATGGACTGTTGTGTGGGCCATATACGTCAATATTATTAAATTCCTCGCACAAAGTGGCTATGCCATCAGTGTGATCATAATGATGATGCGTGATTAGAATTCCTGCGAGGGTTAAACCATGTTTTGCTAAATGTGCTAATACAGGCTCTGCTTGACCAGGATCGACAACCCAAACTTGATCACATTCAGCTCGACTTAGGCACCAAATATAATTATCAGAAAAGGCTTTAATTGCTTTGACTTGCACCATGTGGCATTGCTCTATAAAGTGACGATATTAAACATTATAACGAGCTTAGCGCATGAAACCAGCCCTTAGTTTTCAAGAAGGACCCAAACCACTGTCGTGGCAAGAGTTTCCTCATGGTGACTACTTACGTTGCGATATAGAGCGAAAAATGGGGAAGTGGTTGCCGCGTATGTTTGGCTATCACATGCTCAAGCTTGGTAATTTAAGTGGTGAACTCAATACCAGTGAAAGCACTATTAAACACCAAGTTTGCGTCGCTGAATCTGGACCATTTACAGGGGTGGTTGCTGATATAGATGAACTGCCATTTTATGAGCACAGCGTTGATGCATGTATTTTAAGCCATTGCTTAGAATATCATTCAGATCCACACCATATATTACGCGAAGCACATCGTACCTTGATCCCTGGTGGTTATATGGTTATCACCGGCTTTAACCCATTTAGTTTATGTGGGCTTGCGCAGTTATTACCTTTTAGTGGCCAAAAATTGCCATGGACTGGGCGCTTTTTTACACCTGCACGGGTAAAAGATTGGCTTAATCTACTGGGATTTGAAATTGTCAGCGATGAGCGTTTTATTTATTCTTCACTGGCGCGTGGTAATCGGTTGTCTCGGTTTGCACCATGGCGACGCTTTACAAAACAATACCTAAAGCCAATGGGGAGTGTTTATATGATCGTAGCACGCAAACGTGTTACACCACTGACCCCGATAAAACCTAAATGGCATGCACGGCCACAGTTTTCACCTGTAAAAGGAGTGGGCCTTCGCCAAACCTCAAAGCAGCACCGTGAGCGGGATCGTTAAATATCGTTGCCTATTTTGTTGAGGTTGCGGCAACTGGCCTGCGCGAATATTCATTTGTATTGCCGGATGTAGTAATTTTGGCGCGCTGAGTGTTGCATCACGGTTATTACGCGTTGCAATATAATCCTGTTCGGTGGTTTGTAAGTGTATATTGCTAATACGTTGCTCTTTTACAGATGTTTTATTAGCAAGTGCGCGGCCATTAGGTTGGTAGTCATGGCACATCCATAAAATCGTTTCATTTGGTAAAGCTAAAATGCGTTGCAACGACTGATATAGTTGCTCAGCACTGCCACCAGGGAAATCACATCGCGCCGTGCCACTATCTGGCATAAAAAAGGTATCGCCTACAAATAAATTACCGGCAATAAAAAAGCTGACGCTATCAGGTGTGTGACCAGGTGTTGCTAGTACTTGCACAGTATGCTCGCCCAGCGTAAAGCAGTCGTTATCACTAAAAAGTAAGTTAAAAGGGACTCCATCGCATGGCATATCAATATTGTAAAGGCGGCTAAAGTGAGCTTGTACTTGGACTATATTTTTACCGGTAGCCAATTTACAGGGATTATATGCACCTAACTGCTGTTTTATGTAACTTGCAGCAGTAATATGATCAGCATGAGCGTGTGTTTCTAATATCCATTCTAATGTCAGTTGCTTACGGTTGATGTGAGCAATGATGTCATCAGCAGTTTCAAAGCTTAATGTACCGTTCGCCGCGTCAAAATCAGCGGGGGCATCGATCAACATGGCTGTTTTAGTCGTTAGGCAATAGACTAAATACGTAAATGTAGCACTTTGTTGATGAAAAAAAGACTCGACTGAGATAGACATTTTACAACTCCACTATATGATATATCTAAATCTTATATCATATAACCAAGTTGTAAAATAGTGTGCGATGAATTACCACCTGGTATTATTCAGGGTTATAACCTTCATCGACCAATAAATCTTTGCTGCCTGCGGCATCACGGGCTAAATCATCAACAATTTCATTGTATTTATTGCCACTATGGCCTTTTACCCACTTCCACGTAACGTTATGGCGGGCACAGGCCTCATCAAGACGTTTCCATAAATCAACATTTTTCACCGGCTTTTTGGCGGCAGTTTTCCAGCCACGCTTTTTCCAGTTTGCAACCCATGACTCAATACCTTGCTTTACGTATTGGCTATCGGTAGTAAGATTTATATCGCAAGGGCGGTTTAGACTTTCAAGTGCAACAATGGCTGCCAGCATTTCCATGCGATTATTGGTCGTGAGGGTGTAGCCTTGGCTTAATTTTTTTTCGTGGTCATTATAAAACATAAAAATACCATAACCGCCGGGGCCCGGATTACCTAAACATGAGCCATCGGTGTAAATCTCTACGGTTTTTTGCACTGTTTTCCCTTGATCTTATGTACAATAAAGTGATTATAGAAAGATACCAGAGTCAGGCTAAATTCGATATGGCACGTAGACAAATAGTTTTAGATACAGAAACCACCGGCATCGACCCTAAACAAGGGCACCGCATTATAGAAATAGGGTGCGTGGAATTAGTGAATCGCCGCCTTACGGGGAATAACTTTCATGTATATATTAACCCACAGCGAAAAAGTGAAGAAGAAGCTATTGATGTTCACGGTATCACCAATGAGTTTTTACGCGATAAACCGTTGTTTCATCAAATAGCTCAAGAATTTTTAGACTATATTAAAGGGGCTGAGCTAGTTATCCATAATGCACCGTTCGATGTTGGTCATATGGATAATGAATTTGCCTTGCTTAATCAGGGCTATCAAAAAACCCATGATTACTGCCAAGTTCTCGACACCCTCAAAATGGCGCGTGACTTGCATCCAGGACAGAAGAATAACCTAGATGCGTTATGTCGTCGTTATGATGTCGATAACGCTAAGCGTACGTTACACGGCGCGCTACTGGATTCTGAGATCTTAGCGGATGTTTATTTAGCGATGACGGGTGGGCAAGTAAAGCTCAACCTAAATCAAAATAAAAATCAGGGCAGCGAACAGCAGCAAAAAGAAATTCGTCGCTTAGACCCAAACCGAGCCCCTTTAGTTGTATTACACGCGACCCACGATGAGCAGCTCGCTCATAACGAGCGACTAGATATAGTCAATAAAGCTGGCGGCCAATGCGTATGGCGCGCCGAATAAGGCAAAACATGAGAAGTATACTGTTAGCTGTGTGTTTAGCATTCATGCTACCGAACACTGGTAATGCAACAAGCGAAGATAAAATTACGCTATTACAGCGCGATGGGCAGCAAAATGAAATTCCATTGCTTGAAAATCGTTTTCGCATTGATCACAAAATTGATGAAATAACATTATTGTTTTTTCGTAAGCCCGGTTCACCTGCTGTTGTACTAGTTAGACCCGATGGTAGTAAATACTATTCAACGTCGCCGCGCAATGACGCAAACCTAGAATGGTTTGATGAACTTAGCTATGATTTGATCACGATTAAGAAGCCAATGGCTGGGCCTTGGCAAGTGGTTGGCAGTATTTTACCTAATAGCCGTATAGTGGTGCTCGGTGAAATTGAGTTGCAGGTTGATCCATTACCGTCGCTGTTGTTTCGTGGTGAAACAGTCAAAGTCACAGGAAAGGTTCTCAATGATGGTGAACCTATTAAAGTTGGCCTGTTTCGTGATGTGGTTAGTTTACATGTAGACTTTATAAGTACTAATAATAGTGATTACGCAAATTTTGGTGCCGGAACACAAGCTGTTGCAGAATTTAAAGATGACGGGCGTGGTTTTGACGAACGCCCTAAAGATGGTATTTTTACTGGCGAATTCAAATTAGTATTTCCAGCAGGGCAATGGCAACCCGAGCTGTATATTGAAACCCCATTATTAAAACGCACCGTTGTACAAGATATGATAGAAGTAAAAGAGCCACCTTTTAACTATACAATCGCGTTAGCTGAAGATGATCTGCAAGAACATCAATTAACAATTACCCTTGATAACCAAATAGTGCAACCAGAGACGGTGTTGATCCAAGGGAAAATTTATTACCCCAATAATGAAGAGCAAATGTTCACGCTTGATGCCAATAAAACATTAACACGAGAGCTTGCAATAAAAAATTATGACTGGGGGCGATACAGTATTGAGCTTTCTGTTTTTGGTACAAATATTAATGGCCGAGAATTTATGGCGACTCTACCTACATATAAATTTGAAATAGAGCGACCAATTGAAGCCGTACCAGAAATTGAAAAGCCGGTTATGACAGCAGCCCAGCTACAAGAAATCGAAAAAGCGGCAAAAGAAGCCGAAGCAATGTCGACTATGACGCTAATTAGTTTAATTATTGGCGGGAATTTACTGGTTTTATTACTAGGCGGGTTAGCAATTCGTGTATTTGTACAGAAAAAATCAATTTTGCCAAAAATCAATTTACCGTTTTTGAAGAAAAAATCAGCAGTGGATCCAACGCCGCAAAGTAATGAAAAAAAAGAAGTTGGTGAAAATGGTTCAAAAAATGACAAATCAGGTGAAATTTTAAACCTTTCGATGTCGGATGACTAAAAAGGCTGTAAAAAAACAAAAAAGCCCTTGACGAAATAGGTGTTGGTTCGTATTATTCACGCCGCTGCCAAGGGAGACCTAGACAGCAACGAAAATAAGGAGTGGTAGTTCAGTTGGTTAGAATACCGGCCTGTCACGCCGGGGGTCGCGGGTTCGAGTCCCGTCCACTCCGCCAATTTTCGAAAACTTGTAAGTAAAGCTGGAGTGGTAGTTCAGTTGGTTAGAATACCGGCCTGTCACGCCGGGGGTCGCGGGTTCGAGTCCCGTCCACTCCGCCAACGCTTACACAACATATGGTTGTAAAACATATTCTTATTATGGAGTGGTAGTTCAGTTGGTTAGAATACCGGCCTGTCACGCCGGGGGTCGCGGGTTCGAGTCCCGTCCACTCCGCCAATAAGAAAAATAACAGTTTAAATATGCGCTGGAGTGGTAGTTCAGTTGGTTAGAATACCGGCCTGTCACGCCGGGGGTCGCGGGTTCGAGTCCCGTCCACTCCGCCAACTATTTAAACGCTGTTATATTACAAAATTTGTATGCTGGAGTGGTAGTTCAGTTGGTTAGAATACCGGCCTGTCACGCCGGGGGTCGCGGGTTCGAGTCCCGTCCACTCCGCCAACAAATTAAGTAATAACAAGTATAATGATATCTCTGCGGAGTGGTAGTTCAGTTGGTTAGAATACCGGCCTGTCACGCCGGGGGTCGCGGGTTCGAGTCCCGTCCACTCCGCCATTTGATATCATGATTAAAATTAGTAAGTGCATTACCCCATGCACATACCACTGCGGAGTGGTAGTTCAGTTGGTTAGAATACCGGCCTGTCACGCCGGGGGTCGCGGGTTCGAGTCCCGTCCACTCCGCCACTTGTTATTTCCTCAATAACAAGTTTATAAAATCCTTGTATAAATCTTTTAATAAAACATACTTTGGCTATCAGCTATCAGCTATCAGCTATCAGCTATCAGCTATCAGCTATCAGCTATCAGCTATCAGCTATCAGCTATCAGCTATCAGCTATCAGCTATCAGCTATCAGCTATCAGCTATCAGCTATCAGATCGACTCTTTTATACTAACCTGTTAATATTCCTTATTATTCTTAATTATTCAGCTTCTTATATCTGTATGAATAGCTAAGAATCTAGTCTCACTTTAAAAAGGAAGCACTAAGATGAGCACATTAGGTCAACAACTAAAGCAGTTAAGAAATAATAAAAAATTGAGCCAACCTGAATTTGCCCAGCAAATGGGTATAGAGCAAAGTTATCTATCAAAGCTTGAAAATGATAAATCCATTCCTTCTAATGAAATATTTAGATCTTTGCTTCGAGCATTAGATATGTCTATCGATGAGTTTATGAAACCGCTTATGACCAGTGATGACAAAGTAAGGTTAATTCAAATACCAGATGTGGAGCAGTGGATTAAAAGTCAAGCCATTAATACTGCGGTCAAACAACGGAAATTTATTTATTGTGCTATGTTTTTAATATCGTTTGGCTGTGCGTTGTTTTATGCAGGGCATAAAAACTACGTGTTTAATGAACAGTTTTATGAATATCAATCTATTGGTGTTATTAAACCGAATGAGCCATTAGAAATTTTTAATCATTGGCGAACGCTTATTGTAGATAAAACTAAAGTTGATGAAAAGCGCAGAGAGATGATAGCAAGACGTGTTGAATTGAGTCAGTTTATCTCTGTGTATAAAGGTGGATCATTCTCTGAAAATGTGGACGGTGGGACGCGAGTATATACTTTTAAAAGTAAATTGCAGCCTATTCCCCATTATGGCAATAACTGGCTTGAGTTTATTGGACTATTCGCAGCATTGTTTGGTATAGCACTGGCAGTATTTGAGCCAAAGTTAACACGCCACCAATAAAAAAGCTGCATGCTAACAAGCACACAGCCTTTATCTTAAATTTAGCCCATACTTGTATGGGCTAACGGGCTATTTTAAATAGGTATCTAAAAAGTTTAAGTAAGCGTTAGAAGCCGTAATACGGTTTTCTTTTTTACTAAAACCATGGCCTTCATCATCAAACAACACATATTCTACGGGTACGCCATTGGCTTTTACCGCAGCAACCAGTTCATCACTTTCTACTTGTAAAACGCGAGGATCGTTCGCACCTTGAATAACCATTAATGGTTTGGTGATATTCTTAGCGTGAAATAATGGCGAAATAGCACGATGACGTTCACCGTCAGTCGCTGGATCGCCCATTTCATCGTACAGTGATTTTTTAAAGCTTTCCCACCAAGGCGGAATAGAATTTAGGGTACGTACCCAGTTTGTAACGCCAAAAATATTAATGCCGACTTTAAATTCTTCCGGTTCAAAAGCCAGTGCTGCTGCGGTCATAAAGCCGCCATAGCTGCCGCCCATAATACCGATTCTATCAGCATCAACCCAATCCAGACCTTGTAAGTGCTGCTTACCAAATACAATATCTTGTAAGTCGTCGGTGCCGTGTTTTTTATCATCTAGGTGGAAAAATGTTTTACCATAGCCTGAGCTGCCACGGTTATTAACGGCAAAAATGGCGTAACCGTGATTCACTAAATGTTGCTGCATGGCACTGTAACCGGTGCGGCTTTGCCCACCTGGTCCGCCGTGCACCCAAATAAGCGCAGGAACTTTATTTGTGCTGCTTGCTTGTTTTGGTTTGTATAAAACGCCAGGTATTTCAAGGCCATCAAAACTTTTAAAGCGAACGATTGTGCTTTCAACTAAGTCGTTTTGGTTAATTTCTTTACTTAGTGTATTTGTAAGCTGTTTTGCTTGATTGCTGCCAACTTGCCACACAAATAAATTACTTGGCGACGTATCTGAGTTTAGATAAAACGCCATCGTTTTTTCATCGCTTGAGAAGTTAACGCTGCGTAAGTTGCCTGCGGGTAATGTCGGCATCGCAATTTCTTTGCCTGTTTGGGTATCGATCACGGTTACTTTGGTGCTCGCATCAGCATTTACACCACTTACTTGATAACGGCCTGATTTAGAGAAGTAAATAAAACTCACATCCCAATCATCTTTTAATGCAGCGCTATGTTCACCGGTGGCTAAGTCATAACGCCATACCTGTGAAAACTCACCTTTAGCGTCTGTTGAGTAATATAAATATTTGCTGTCAACAGAGAAGGTGTCAGGGCTGTACTGTGCTGGTGTGTCATGCTTTGAAATTAATTGCGGTTTGAGTGATTTTTTATAGGTATCAAGAATAAAGGTATCGCTGTCTTTATTGGTATTACTTTTAGATAAAGCGATATAGCGACCGTCGGGGCTAATTGCACCTACGTTTAGGCCTAATGTGTTTTGATAAACAGGCGTTATTTTATATGTTTTGCTATCAACGCGGTACAAGTCCATAAACTTCGCGTCGCGTTTATTACTGGTGATAAAAAATTGGCTGCCATCTTTAGTAAAACCTGCAAAACTTGCGCGGGTTTCATCCCCTGGCGTTAAATCTTTGACTGTGCCATCAGCTTCGCGTACGTACACGTGGTAGCGTTCGTTACCGCCTGAATCTTTGGTAAACAATACCCGATCATCATTTGGGAAGTAACGCACAGGGTAGGTGCTGTCTTCAAAATTAGTTAAACGGGTTTTATCGCCAGTTGTAGCGTTTACTTCGTATAGGCTATAAATACCACTTTCATCACTACTAACTAAAATTTTGTCGCCTGTTGAGGAAAAACTATTGCCCCTGATTGAAGTCGTATCAAAAAAAGAGTCAGCATTATACGTTTTAATAGATTGAACTTGCGGAGCTTGTGTACTTACGGCGCTATTTGATGGAGTCGATTGACTACACCCGCCCAATGCAAGTGTTATTGCACAGGCAACCGTTGCGAATTTTAAAGATTGTTTCATGGTTACATTCCTTGATTTATTGTTATGACGTTTTTAGTCTTACCTGAACACTTTTTAAACGCAAGTGATTAATGATTGTTAACTGCAACAAAGTGTTACAAAGGTTGTATCGTTTTAAATACGGCTAGCGATATAATGCTTACTCATACAAAAGGAACTATTTATGATTGAAGTCATTGGCTTAAATAAACAATTTACAACCAACGCGCTATATAGTGACTACAGCATTACATTTACAGCCCCACGAGTGTGTATTGAAGCACCTAATGGACAAGGTAAAACCACGCTACTGATGATGTTAGCGGGGCTTGAAGGCAGGCAAAGTGGTGAGTTTTTATTTTCCGGAAATACGCTCAATGACCCTCATAATCAGGTTGCGATCGCCAGTGACAGAATTGCGTTACCTGACTTTTTAACAGCTAAACAGATTATTAATTTATCTGTGAGTGCACTGAGGTGTGATTGGCCTTCAGCACTTATTAGCGGTTTTAACTTCAATGAATTTTTAAATACTCGCTTTGATGTGTTGTCATCGGGTAATCAAAAAAAATGTCAGTTGATATTGGCTTTAATGCGTGGCGCACCTTATTTATTACTCGATGAGCCCAGTGCAGCGCTTGACCAAACAAGTATCCATTATTTATTAACTTTACTTGATGATTATTTACTCGATAAACCAGATGGGCAAATAATCATTACCTGCCATGAACCCGAAGTGTTTATCGAACATGGCTTTGAGTGTATGTCTTTATGAGTAGCATAACTATTAAGCAAACAATTACTCAATATCACGCATTTATGGATTATCGCTATCAGGCCTATAAAAATGAACTTGCGCAATTGTTAGTGCAACTTAAAAATTTTGGCTTATTATTTTTTGTGGTGTTAGGATCGGCCATGCTTGGCATGATACTGCTACTATTTTTAGGACTGGGCAAAATCATCGACAGTGCTGATGCGCCGCAACACGGTGCACAAATGGCGTGGCTGTACTTACTATTGCAAAGTGTGATGCTTAGTGCGATGAAATCCGCTATTAAAAATAGTCAACAACGGCTATTTCAGCGAACGATTGTAAAGTCTGGCTGGCTTAAGTTAATGGATATTAAGTTATTACTATTAAGTAATGGGTGGTTGGTAGCAAGCGCGGTTATTGCGTTTGATTTAACCCTTACACAGTGGTTAAAAGCCCCGCACTTCATACTGTTTATGTCGCTACAATTTGGTTTAGGGATTTTATGCTTATATAACTCTCGGGCATTGACGATCGGTTTTTTATTGAGTGCTATTTTAGTATGTGTTCCTGTTGAAATACAGCCACTGATTTATCATCTCGGGTTTGTTTTACTATTTACGTTGAGTTTATTTATCCCTCAGGTAGCGCTAGGAGCTCGGTTATCTGTCAGTTCATTACTGAGCTTTTGGGTGATGTTCTTTGTTAACCATACATGGGTTTTAGTATGGCGATGTGCGCTTTTACTGTGTGTATTTATGGCATCAAGTACATTATTGCATGAGCGGCCTGATTTAGCGGAGATATTCACTATTCTAGCTCTGGCTTTTATTGTGTTATTTACCAGTTCTTTGCAATTTGATTGCGGTAAACTGCATGAAAAGTACCAGCTATTTTTTAAAGCGAATAACCAAGCAAGGCGTTTCTTTATAAGTCAGTTCGTTCCTAGCATGATATTTTTTAGCATAGCGCTGGCTGGGTTTATGGCTTTATTTAAGCAAGAAAATTATGTATTGCTGATTATGAGTTTAATATGGTGTGGCTTGCAGCTCTTTGCAGCGAAAAAAAAACCAGCGCATTATGCGCTGGTTTGGATATGTGTAACTGCGTTACTACTTGCTTTTTAATTTAAAAGGTTAAGCAGCATCTGCTTTTTTAGCGGCACTGTTACGTGCCGCTTTACCTGCAAGTAAATCAGCAGGGTCAAAGTCATCAACGTTAATAACATCTAAGCGCGCTTTTTCAACGCTTGCCAGCTTGTCAGCTTCGGCTTGCGTTAAAATACCGGCTTCAAGTCCCATTTGTGCAACTTTATCAAGTTGGAAGAATGGCAGTTTAAGGCCTTTTTCACGGCATACTTTGTCAAATAATGGCTCAACTGCAAGTACGTCTTTAAGCGTTTGTTCTTGACGCCCTACTAAGTTAAGCGGCTCATTTTTCAAGTATACGTAGCTTGCTAAACGATTACGCGTTTCGCTTGGTACTTGGAGTATTTGTGCCAATTTATGCTCCAGTTTGTCGGTAGGTTTACGAACCGGGCGACCAAACGGGAATAACAGAAGCTTAAGTGCCGCGCGTAGCGGGGCAGATGGCATGTTATTAATTAAATCAGCCAGCGCACGTTGGCAGTGGTAAAGATGATCTTGACAGCTCCATTGTACAAGCGGTAAGTCTTCTTTTTTACGGCCTTCGTCGTTATAACGTTTAAGCGTTGCAGACACTAAATATAAGTAACTAAGTAAATCACCTAAACGAGCAGAGATACGTTCTTTACGTTTTAATGAGCCACCAAATACAGCCATACTGATATCAGACATTAGTGCAAGTGATGCACTAAAGCGTGACGCGGTACGATAAAACTCAGCTGTTTCGTCTTTAAATGGTGTAGTTGCAAAGCGTGCACCAGTAAAGGTCATCCACTTAGTACGTACTAGGTTAGACAGTGTAAAGCCAATATGACCCATTAATGCTTTATCAAATACCGCAAGTGCTTCTTCACGATCTTCAATTGCGCAGGCCCCCAATTCAGTCAGAACAAATGGGTGACAGCGGATAGCCCCTTGACCATAAATAATCATATTACGGGTCAAGATATTTGCACCTTCAACGGTAATGGCAATCGGTGCACCTTGATAGCCACGACCTAAATAGTTATTTGGCCCAAGCATAATACCTTTACCGCCGTGAACATCCATCGCATAGTTGGTAGAGTCACGCATTTGTTCGGTTAAATGATATTTAATGATTGCAGATACAACCGATGGTTTTTCACCTAAATCAACAGCACCGGTAGACATGCTAACGGCAGCATCGGAGCTGTACGCATATCCTGCAAGTTTAGCAAGTGACTCTTCAACACCTTCCATTTGGCCAATAGGTAAACGGAATTGACGACGAATACGACTATAAGCGCCACTGGCAAGCGCAATTGTTTTAATACCACCGGTTGAGTTTGATGGTAATGTAATTGCACGGCCAACCGATAAACACTCAACGAGCATACGCCAGCCTTGGCCTGCCATTTCTGGGCCACCAATAATGTAATCAAGCGGTACAAAAATGTCTTTGCCTTGAGTCGGGCCATTTTGAAACGGCACGTTCAGTGGAAAGTGGCGACGGCCAATTTCAACACCCGGCATATCCGTTGGGATCAATGCACAGGTAATGCCTAAATCTTTAGTGTCGCCTAATAAACCGTCGGGATCTTGCATTTTAAATGCAAGCCCAAGTACTGTCGCAACAGGCGCAAGGGTGATATAACGTTTATTCCACGTTAAGCTCAAGCCAATGACTTCCTCGCCTTCCCACATACCTTTACAGACAACGCCATAATCTGGAATTGCACTGGCATCAGAGCCGGCTTCTGGTGACGTTAGGGCAAAACATGGGATCTCTTTACCACTTGCAAGACGTGGTAAGTAATGATCTTTTTGTTCTTTTGTACCATAGTGCTGTAATAACTCGCCTGGGCCTAATGAATTAGGGACACCAACAATAGACGAAAGTAGAGTCGATTTACTGGTTAGCTTTTGTAATACACATGACTGTGCAAATGCAGAAAATTGTAAACCGCCATATTCTTTTTTGATGATCATGGCAAAGAATTTATTATCTTTAAGGTATTGCCATACATCTTGCGGTAAGTCGGTTAACTCATGAGTTGCTTCCCAATCGTCCAACATGCCACATACCACTTCAACTGGGCCATCGATAAAGGCTTGCTCTTCGATAGTTAGTTTTGGCATTGGATATTGGTGTAACTTATCCCAGTCTGGGCGACCGCAAAAAAGATCGGCTTCCCACCATGTAGTACCTGCATCAATGGCTGACTTTTCAGTTTCAGACATTGTAGGGGTTACTTTTTTGAACATGGCAAAAACAGGTTTAATAATATATTGCTGACGAATGCCAGTAACAGATAATGGCACTGCTATGATCAAAAAGATCAACCAGCTAATTGCGCCAAACGCACCTGCAAAGGTACCAATGACAAGTGTTGCGATAGAAACGCCAAGGGCAGTATTCCAGCTCGCTCTGTGGTAACTCGCAATGCTAAGCAGCACGATTAAACCAAGTGTAAATATGAGTGTCATGTATTCAATCCTTAATAGAGGTCAGACCACCTCTGTTAGAGTAGCGTTAGATTAGTTAATTATCAAGTGGCTAAATGAGAATAATGTGAGTTTAGTCACATGTTTGTAACGAGTATAACTCAAGGCCTCAAACATAAGCTTGCCTTGCACTTGCTAATGCTTAACAATACTTAGTGTTACAGTGTGAGCCGATTGTGAGTGTACTTTTTAATTTCTAAAATAATCGGATGTACAGCTTAGATCTATAAGCTATTAACAAGTTAATTTTAAAGGTTAATTTATTTTATGTGTGAGTTGCTTGGGATGTCGGCAAATGTGCCTACGGACATTTGTTTTAGTTTTTCAGGCTTGTTAGAGCGTGGTGGAAATACAGGTCCTCATCGGGATGGGTGGGGAATTACATTTTACGAAGGGAAGGGATGTCGTACGTTTAAAGATCCTGAGCCAAGCTATCGATCTGAAATTGCAAAACTCGTTAAAGCGTATCCGATCAAAAGTGTGTCGGTGATAAGTCATATTCGCCAAGGTAACCGGGGCGAAGTGTGCCTTGAAAATACGCATCCATTTACACGTGAACTGTGGGGTAGAGAGATCACCTATGCACACAACGGCCAGCTTTCTAACTATCATGATTTGAAACCTGACTTTTATCGTCCTGTGGGTGATACCGACAGTGAGCTGGCATTTTGCTGGTTATTGGATAAAATTCGTGAAAAATACCCTCAGTGTCCAGAAAATATGGCCGTTGTGTTTCGCTATGCGGCAGAGCTAGCACATACGCTGCGTGAAAAAGGGGTATTTAATATGCTCCTTACAGATGGTGTATATGTACTGGCGTATTGTACTAATAATTTACATTGGATCACTCGCCGTGCACCCTTTGGAAAGGCTACGTTAATTGATGCCGATATGGTGGTGGATTTTCAAAAAGAAACTACGCCAAATGATGTTGTGACAGTTATTGCGACTCGCCCTTTAACAAACGATGAGCGGTGGCAAAAGATGGAGCCTGGTGAGTCTGCATTATTCAAAATGGGTGAGTTAATTTAGCCGTCAGTTCAAACGTTTGAATTTAACTCATGTGGGTATAAGATGAAATGCTCAAGTTATAATTATCATACTTGAGCGTTTCATCTTGGATAGAGAAACAAATTTACTCTGGTGCTATTTCGCTTTTACTTCTTCAGGTAAAGCAACAGGGCTGGTTACAGTAAACGATTTAAGCTGCACTTCGAATTGTTCTACACCTTTTTCGCCTTTCCACATTCTTACCAGCATGTAATCCATTTCAGGGGCAAACCAAGCAAGAGCTTGGCGTTTATCGTTATCGTATAAACGTTTCACTTTAATTGCTTCAATATTGCCGATAGGTAATGAAATAGTTTCTTTACCTACAACTTCAAAGTTGTAGTCTCTACGGTTGCCTTTTTTATCGATTAGCGGGTATGAAAAGCTGGTTTTACCCATTTTTAGTTCTTCACGCACTTGTACTTGATATGACAACGAATCTTGAAATTCATCGGTCCATTCGCAATCGAGAGGGTATTTGCTTTGACTGCTGTTAACTATCTTTTTTTCATTATCAAATTCGATAGCGTAATCTTTATCAGGCCCTGTGCCTTTGCGTTCCATCGTGTAGTTGAGCGGTGTGATTTTCGTATTACCGTAAATGAAACGAGAGGTTTCTTTACGTGAATCGGAAAAAATCATCCATTCAATATCACTGTGATACGTGACTTCATAGGTGTCATCATCGAGTTTTTTGAGAGTACGAATTGCTTTGCCATGATTTTCGCCTTTTCTAAGGACATCATAACTTGCTTCATATTGAGTAAGGTCACCAGCAATTAAACTAGTAGGAAGTAATAAAGTGCCCGCACATAATAGCAAGGCACTTAGTTTTTTATTCTGGGTAGTGCGCGCCGTGTGCAGGAAGTTGTTTTTCGTCAAGAACTGCATAATCTGCTTCCATAGTAAGTCGTTGTTCACTGAACCACTTGACCACCAAAGGATAGATTATATGCTCTTGTGCATGCACGCGTTTTGCTAATGTGTCAGCAGTATCATCTGCTAGCACTGGAACTTTGGCTTGAAGAATGACTGGACCGCCGTCTAATTCTTCAGTAACAAAGTGCACACTTACGCCATGAACGTCATCTTTTGCATCAATAGCTCTTTGGTGGGTATTCAGCCCCTGGTACTTAGGCAACAAAGAAGGATGAATGTTCAACATTTTTCCTTTAAATTTTTGCACTAAGCTAGGAGTAAGAATACGCATAAAACCAGCTAATACAACTAGATTTGGTGCGAAAGTATCTATAACGTTCATTAATTGCGCATCGTAGGCTTCGCGCGAGTCAAAATCTTTATGGCTAAGCACAGCTGTTGCTATGCCCGCTTGTTTCGCTCGCTCAAGGCCATAAGCGTCTGCTTTATTGCTAATAACAGCCGCTATGTTTGCGTTTATCTCGCCACTATTACAGGCGTCAATGATGGCTTGTAAATTAGAGCCACTGCCTGAAATTAAGACTACTAGACGAGAAGGGACCATTAATCACGGCCGCCTAGGATTTCTACTTGCTCTTCGCCTTCTTTAGCATCGTGGATTTCACCAAGGTGCCATGCGTTTTCGCCAAGATCTTTTAAAATCGTTAAGCTTTGCTCAAGCTTGTCAGCCGGAACAACTAATACCATGCCTACGCCACAGTTAAATGTACGGTACATTTCATGGGTAGTGATGTTACCGTTTTCTTGTAACCAGTTGAAAATACCAGGCCACTGCCAGCTATCACCTTTGACAACTGCTTTTGCAGATTCTGGTAATACGCGTGGGATATTTTCCCAAAAACCGCCACCAGTAATATGCGAAAGGGCATGTACGTCTACTTGTTTGAATAACTCAAGCAATGGTTTAACGTATATGCGTGTAGGTTCAAGTAGTGTTTCACCTAATGTTTTGCCTTCAAATTCTGCACTTGTATCTGCGTTAGATACTTCAAGTACTTTACGAATTAAAGAAAAGCCATTTGAATGAGGGCCACTAGATGCAAGAGCGATAAGCTGATCGCCTGCAGCTACTTTAGTACCATCGATAATATTTGCTTTTTCAACTACGCCAGTACAAAAACCAGCCATGTCGTAATCTTCGCCTTCGTACATACCCGGCATTTCAGCAGTCTCACCACCAATTAATGCACAGCCTGAGATCTCACAGCCTTTACCGATGCCTGTTACTACATCTGCTGCAGTATCTACATCAAGTTTGCCTGTTGCGTAGTAATCTAAGAAGAATAACGGCTCAGCACCTTGAACGATAAGGTCATTTACACACATAGCAACTAAATCGATACCAACAGTATCGTGCTTTTTAAGGTCGATCGCTAAACGTAATTTAGTACCAACACCATCTGTGCCTGCAACAAGTACTGGCTGTTTATAGCCAGCTGGGATTTCGCAAAGTGCGCCAAAACCACCGATTCCGCCCATAACTTCTGGACGACGCGTTTTTTTAACTACGCCTTTAATACGCTCAACAAGTGCATTACCGGCATCGATATCTACGCCCGCGTCTTTATAACTTAGAGACTGTTTTTGTTCGCTCACAGGTTTTCCTCAAAAAAGTTGCATGTGGTTGCTTAGAAACGCGCGTATTTTACAACAATTGCAAGGGCGCGGCTAGTTCAAATATAAGTTTACTATTATTGACAAGGACAGTTGTCCGTATAATGACACAATAGATTTAGCTAACAGGTGCTAGGTAGTTCCTAGCACCTAAAACTTAGTCCCTTTTGTATTAAGCCTTTGCAGTCAGAATTGCACGCAAGGGGGCTGGGTAGCCTTCAATGGTTTTAGTGGTATCATTTGGATCGAGAAAATCGATAAGCGATTCGTTTTCCATCCAATCTGATTTACGTTGTTCTTCAAGTGTTGTAATTGCACAGTCTTTAATTTTCACATCTTTGAAGCCAACACGCTCCATCCATAGCTTAAGAGCCGCGGTGCTTGGAATAAACCACACGTTACGCATTTTTGCATAACGGTCAGTCGGTACTAATACTGTATTTTCATCGCCTTCAATAACTAAGGTCTCAAGTACTAATTCACCACCTGGGCGAAGTTGTGCCTTTAGTTGGGCTAAAAAATCAATGGGTGAACGACGGTGATAAAGTACACCCATTGAAAATACAGTATCAAAGGCTTTTAATTCCGGGAGAGCTTCAACGCCAAGTGGCAATAAATGAACGTTTTCATCAGGGTTAAAATGTTTGATAGCTTGAAACTGACATAAAAATAAATCAGAAGGGTCAATGCCGACCACAAACTCAGCGCCTTCACCACGCATACGCCATAAGTGATAGCCCGAACCACAGCCAATATCTAATACTGTACGGCCTTTAAGAGGCTCAATATGTGGCAGTAAACGATCCCATTTCCAGTCACTGCGCCATTCAGTATCAATCTCAATGCCGTGTAGGCTAAAAGGACCTTTACGCCACGGCATCATGCGTTTTAATAAATGGGTTGTTTGCTTTTGTTCGCCGTCGGTCATTTCGCCGGGTGCGCCAATCTGCACTTTATCAGTGATATTTACATGTTTGGTTGTTACTTCTGGCAGGTTTTTTAACACTTTTTGCCATTTAGGCAAGTCACCGTGACTGGCCTCATTTTGCCAATGTTTTAATTGACTAGGCAATGTCTCGAGCCAATGGCTAAGAGGGCTTTGCGCAATGGCAGCATAAAATTGATTAAACCATGAAGACATTAAATATTTCCTAAATTACTTAATTGCTACTAATGAGCAAAAATTAAAACATTGATACCATACTTGAGTTTGGCTAAAACCAATATCACTGAGCCGTGTAAGGTGTGCGTTTAGCGTATCTGGACGCATTACATTTTCAATTGCCGTGCGCTTTTGGCTTATTTCTAATTCAGAATAGCCATTGTGGCGTTTAAAGTCATGATGTAAATCAATCAACAAATTATCGCATTGCTCATTTTCACCTTTAACTTTTTCGCTTAACAATAATACGCCACCGGGTTTTAAATTTGCGTATATTTTTTCAAGTACCGCTTGGCGTTGTGCTGGTGGTATAAATTGCAGCGTAAAATTCATTGCGACGACTGATGCATTTTCGATATTTAACTCGTTAATATCACCAAGCGTTACTGTAACAGGGACTTCTGAGCGAAAGCCGTGTAAATGCAGTTTACACCGTTCAACCATGGCCTCTGAATTGTCGACCGCAATAATATGGCAGTTATCGGTACGAATATTACGGCGTATACTCAATGTAACCGCACCAAGCGAGCAGCCTAAATCATATAAGTTTGAATTACTCTGTGCGTATTGACCCGCTAATTTGCCCATGGTGCTTACAATAGTGGCGTAACCCGGCACAGAGCGCTGGATCATATCTGGGAAAACTTCTACTACATGTTGGTCAAAGCTAAAATCTTTAACGGCTTGCTCAGAGGCATAAATACTGTCTTTTATGTTCACACAAACAGTCTCTTGAAAAATAATAGGGCTATTTTAGCATTTTATACTGGATAGTCAGTGATAATTTCAGTAGCTTGGCTAGAATAATGAATAACAAGTATAAAAAGAGAAGTTTATGAGTAAAAGTAAAGTAATAAGCACAGATGATATATTGGCCACTCTTTGTCACTCCGTAACGGGAGTACTTTCTTCAGCCAGCGGCAACAGCATTAGTTACTCAGCAATGGTACAAAAAATAACGCGTACCTGTATGCGTCCAGACATTGGCTGTTTTGTATTGTTCGATGGTGGGTTTACTGGTTTAGTTATTACAAACTTCACTTCGCAAGCTGCGATGGAAATTTATCACGATTATATGCGTAATATGGGTATGCCTGAAAATGAGATTGCCCACAGTCATTTATCTGATGATGTATCAAATGTACTTGGTGAATTAATGAACCAAATTGTGGGTGACTTTACGTCAAAAGTGCGTGAGCAACTACATACTTCTATCACCCAAAATCAACCTAAAATGATGGCCATCAACAAGCAAGTGCAAATATCTGTTGATACCACTATGGATAGACCACAAGCACGGCGAGTGACATTTACCACCGCTAAGCAAAATATCTTTTATTTAGAATTAGCGATGGATAAAACTGAATTTATCAAATTGCATGATTTTGATATCGTAGAGGCTATAGATCCTGACGATATTATTGAAAATGAGGCAAAGCAAAAAGCTGAAAAAGCGAAAGCTGCGGATGATGCAAAAGCAATCGACGCTGATGACGATTTTATGGCAGAGCTTGGGCTGTAAAGTCACGGAGTTTTAAAGCTGTAAGTATAAAAACAAGAGCGCGAGTGTACCTTGCGCTTTTAGATTTAAGTATGAATCCACTTTTTAATTAATCTGGATCCAAGACTTTAGTAATATGGGTTTCTAAATGAAACCCATTTATACATATTAGCGAATAATCATTTGCTCACGCTCTGGGCCCACAGACACCATACTTACAGGTACCCCCATCAGTGTTTCGATGCGTTCTACATAGTGCTGCGCTGCAGTAGGCAGACTGTCGAAGGTACGACAACCAGTAATATCTTCATCCCACGCTGGCATGCTTTCATAGATTGGCGTTAAGGCTGCTGTTTGTGGCCAAATAGGGTTTTCGCTGTGATCGCCGGCATAACCAACACATATTCTTAAATCTTTCATGCCAGATAGGCAATCAATTTTAGTTAATGCAATTTCAGTGGCAGCTTGTAATTCAACTCCGTTACGGGTGGCAACTGCGTCAAAATAACCCATATCACGTGGGCGGCCAGTCACTGCGCCATATTCGTTCGCGCTTTCACGAAAATTGTCTTGCTCTGCCATGGCGGTAACTAATGTGCCTGTACCGACAGATGAGCTAAATGATTTAGCCACAGCGATAACACGCTCAGGGTGCAAAGCTGGCAGCCCGCTGCCAATTCCTGCATAGGCGGCAGTAACGTTTGATGATGTAGTATACGGGTATTCGCCGTAAACTAAATCGCGGCCTGCACCTAATTGTGCTTCAAACAATAAATTGGCATTTTGCTTTTGCAGGGCTTTTAAAGGCTCTGTTACATTACAAATAAACTCACGCCACGGGGTAGTGACGTCTAACAGCCACTGAGTTATTTGTTCTGCTGTTTGTGAATAATCACAACTTGGGTATAGGGCTTTTAGCTGCGGCATTTTCCAATCCAGCATAAACCGAATGCGCTCTAATAAAACCTCAGGTTGATTTAGCCAACCAACTAAAATGCCTTTTTTCATTACGCGATCGCCGTATGCGGGTGCAATTCCTTGACGAGTAGAGCCGTAAGCGGCGTCACCTAGACGTACTTCTTCGAGGGTGTCTTCAAGGGCGTGTAACGGCAAGCAAAGGGTTGCACGATCAGAAATACTCAGCTTTACCTCAACGCCAGCGGTTTTAACTTCAGCGATTTCTTCGCTTAATGCAGCAGGGCTTATCACCATACCTGGGCCTAATACGGCAATACAATCTGGATTAAAAATGCCGCTTGGTAATTGGTGTAGTTTAAACGTGCCAAACTCATTTACAACGGTATGACCGGCGTTGTTACCACCTTGAAAGCGAATGCTTGCAGATGCGTTCTCTGCTAAAAAATCGACGATACGGCCTTTGCCTTCATCACCCCAGTTTGCACCTACAACAACAATTGACGGCATAATTTAATCTCCAAATTGATTGAATGAATATGGTATGCTCACTATCTAAATAAGAGAAATTAATTATAATTATTATCCTGATAAGAATTTCATATCGATTTTAGATAATTAAGGTCATCAAGATGTTAGATATTCATTGGTTAAAAACCTTTGTCACATTAGCGGAACTAAAACATTTTGGTAAAACCGCCAACGCACTGCATATGACACAGCCCAATGTTAGTTTGCATATTAAGCAACTAGAAAAAATGACACGGGTAAAATTGATAGAACGTAATCCCTTTAGTTTGACCCAAGCAGGTTTACGGCTATTAGAGTCTGGACAAAAAACCTTATGGGAATTACAAGTTTGCCAATCTGACTTAAATGCGATTAATGAACTACGCCAAGGCACACTGACAATTGCCGCCAGTGATATAATTTCTCGTTTATTGTTGATTGAGCCTTTTCAGTTGTTTAAATGCCAGTTTCCGGGCATTGACTTTACTTTGCTCAATACAACGTCTTCGCAAGCGTCAGCATTGGTTAAAAGTGCTGAGGCAGATTTAGGATTTGTTATTGCCCAAAAAGAAAGTGAGCCGCTGCATTTTACGAAATTACAGCAGATAAAATGGTGTGCATTAGGTAATCATCTAAAGTTATGGCAACAAACCAAAAACGATAACAATATTACACTGACTGAGCCGCCAACATTAATCTTACTAGGCCATGATACGCGAACCCGAGACTTGCTCGATAGTGCTTTGCCATCTTTAAATTTACCAAATTATCGGGTGATGGAAGTGGGCAGTGTGGATGCACAAATTGATTGGGCTGAAGCGGGTTTTGGTGTTGCTATCGTGCCGGAGTTTTCACTGCGCAGTAAAGCAAATTTAACCACCACCGTCACCGCCTTACCACAGTTTCCAACTACGAGTTTAGGTTACATTGTGCGGCAAAACCAGGTGCTTTCAAAAGCAATAAAACAATTGCTGCATTGGGTGAGTGAAGAGATCTCACGTAGTTATCGTTAACAAGCTTGATAGCAATAGTTATTTCTTCGTTAATTTTAACAACAAAAAATGTAATACTTTCATGTATATATTAAGATGTGGTGCTAGCTGCAATTATACAGACTTATGCGGATCCTCTATTAAATGAGTTATTTTAAAAATTTAATCACAAAATTTATTATGATGATGCAAAAGCGGCCGGGTTTATTGGCGGTATTTGCGTTTTGTAGTGGTGTAGCAAGTTATGTGTTGGTTGAGCGTAAAGAGTCATTCTCGCAAATTATAGCCATACTACTGCTAGTTAGTTGGGTATGGTTGATTGTAGATAACTGGCTGCGGGATAAAGTAGAGCAGCGCTTTGGCGTAGCAGTTTCTCCTAATTTTATGCGTTTTGCTTTGCAAATGGTGCAACAAGAAAGTTTGTTTTTTGCTTTACCCTTTTTTCTTGCTGTTACTTCTTGGAATCATCCGCAAGCTATTTTTACATCACTAATCATACTCTGTGCGTTTATATCAGTTGTTGATCCGCTTTATTATAAAAAATTAGCTAAACACAGCATTTTCTTTACGGTATTTCATAACTTTGCATTGTTTGTGGTTATTTTAGTCACTTTGCCAATATTACTTAATCTCACTACAAGCCAAAGCTTAGGAGTCGCATTAATAACCGCAATTATTTTTACTCTACCTAGTTTAGGTAACTTGATGCCTAATGCTCGATGGTGGCGTTTTCCTTTGTTAGTTTTACTGCTTTGCATTTTAAGTGCGGGTTTATGGCAGTTACGCAGTTGGGTGCCGCCAGCGGCTTTGCGATTAACCGATATCACTTTATCTCACCAAGTTGATGTGGAACACCGCAAACCTGTGGGGAGTATCAAGCAACTAGATACTCACTCATTGCATGAGCTTGGTTTGTATAGCTGGACCGCGGTTAAAGCGCCGAGAGGGCTAAATGAAAAAGTATTTCATGTTTGGCTACTTAACAATAATGTTGTTGACCGTATTGCATTAAATATTACAGGCGGACGAGAGCAAGGTTATAGAGCATGGACACATAAAGTAAACTTTCCAGCAAACTCAGTTGGTAAGTGGCAAGTACAGGTTGTTACCGAATCTGGGCAATTGATTGGTTTAACTAAATTTACGGTTACTCAGTAGATTTGTTTGTTAGCAAAATCAATGGAGTTGCCACTTTTTGTCGTGGGCAATAATGTTTACTTTAAATATGGATTCTTTCCTTGCGTTACTAACACACAAAATATTCGTAAATCGAGTTCTAGCTGGTGGTATAGGGGTTCCATGTGACAGCAAAGAGCATAAAAGCTTTTGTTATGGTCTTTTTCCTTAAAGTGGGCTAGTTCGTGTACAACTAGGGCTTTTAGTAATTCCTCGGGCGCGCGCAGTAAGTCACTGTTTATGGCCAAATCATGTTTACGGGTTTTACCTTGCATACGATACGTATGAGTACCGAGCGCATTAGTGACCATGTCACCTTGCTTTTTATATGCGGCGCGGCCAAACGGCGGCGCGTTTTTTAAATAGCGTTTTTTAAGCTCGGTGGCATAAGCATATAACGATTTATCGCTAGTGATGGTGTGAGGGCGAGGGTATTTCTTGGTTAAATATGCGCCGTGTTTATCATTATCAATAAGCTCTATGACTTGGTTGACAATTTGCTCTGGGTAGCCGGTAAAATAGCGTTTAAAATCACTCATTCAATGCTTCTTTATTGTTAATTATATTTTAGCGGAATTTAAAATAAACTTGCTTGACTGGCTTCTTTTTCACCAATGAAGGGGTTAAGTACTGGGTGTTCATAAGCCAAATCTTTGCAAAACTCGCGGGCTAATAACGGTGCTTGACGGTTATCTGCAGTATGAAAAAATACATACGGGTGTTTGCCTTCTTCAAGCCATTGTTGCACTTTTTTCAGCCACGGTTGGTAATAGCTTTTATAGTCGTGATCTAAATCGGCAATCACAAAACGAGCCATAGGTTGACTGCCAGTCGCAATGGCATGCACAGGTAAATGTGGCTTTTTTTGCTGGGCATCAATGAGCGCATCGGTATTTGGTTTGACTGCAAATAATGCGCGGGTATCCATAGCGATACGATTGATGTTATTTGCTATTAATAGCTGATTAAGGGCAATTTCGGCTGCGCCTTTTTTAAAAAATTCAGGATGACGAACTTCAACGCCGTAGCTTAAGCCTTTAGGGAGTTTGGTAATAAATTGCGCTAATAGGGGGAGCTGTTGAGGGCTAAAGCTACTTGGCAATTGCAGCATTATTTGCCCAATGTGGGGCAATATTGGTTCAAATAAGGTAAACCATGCGCTGAGCGCGTCATCTATATGAGTAAGCTGTAACTCATGACTAAAACGTCGGTGAAATTTAAAGGTAAATTTAAAATCACTGTCCACTGATTCAATCCAACGTGTCAGTGACTCGGCACTTGGATCGGCATAAAAGCTGGTATTACCCTCAACTGAATTAAATGTACGCGCGTATTCTCGCAGCATATCAGCATTTTTACAGTGACTAGATAACAAATTGCCTTTCCACGCGGTACTTGACCACTGCGGACACCCTAAATACAACATAAAATGGCTATAAAATTGTGTGTTTTAGCAAGTATATCAAATCTGTAAACTCAAAGCATAGAAGTGGTTTTTTAGGTCGCATTGATACAGGTTAGATCAAATGACAAAATGCAGCGTTTCATATAAGTTTAATTCCAACGACACTCGCATCTTGAGGTAACTTGGGTATAATACCCAGCCTAAAATGATTTATAAATAGTGGCTTATCTCCCTCCAAAACAGCAATTTTTAGGGGAAGCGGCTATTGGTCTTTACACTGACAGGAATACTATGCGCTCTATATACTGCGGACAACTAAATAAAACACACGTAGATCAAGAAGTTGAATTATGTGGTTGGATCAATAAACGACGTGACCTTGGTGGACTTATCTTTGTCGATTTACGCGATAGAGAAGGTTTAGTACAAGTTGTATTCGATCCTGAAGTTGAAGGCTTAATGGATACAGCGAATACGTTACGTCAAGAATTTTGCGTACAGTTAAAAGGGGTTGTTCGTGCACGCCCAGAGAGCCAAATCAACAAAGATATGGCAACGGGTGAAGTTGAAATTTTAGGCACAGGCTTAACTATCATCAACCGCTCAGAGCCATTACCGCTTGATTTTAATCAGGTAAACTCTGAAGAGCGTCGTTTAAAATACCGTTACCTAGACCTTCGTCGTTTAGAAATGAGTGACCGTATTAAGCTACGTGCTAAAGCAAGTAGCTTTGTGCGTCGCTTTCTTGATGAAAATAACTTTTTAGACATCGAAACCCCAGTACTGACTAAAGCAACACCAGAAGGTGCGCGTGATTACTTAGTACCAAGTCGCGTTCATAAAGGCAGCTTTTACGCATTACCGCAGTCTCCACAATTGTTTAAACAATTGTTGATGATGTCTGGTTTTGACCGTTATTACCAAATCGTTAAATGTTTCCGTGATGAAGATTTACGTGCTGATCGCCAACCTGAATTTACCCAAATAGATATAGAGACCTCGTTCATGAGCTCTGATCAAGTCCGTGGTATGACAGAGAAAATGATCCGCGAAATGTGGCAACAGTTGCTAGATGTCGATTTGGGTGAGTTCCCAATCATGCCATACTCTGAGGCAATGAGCTTATATGGCTCTGATAAGCCAGACTTACGTAACCCAATGAAACTGATTGACGTTGCTGATTTAGTAAAAGACGTTGAGTTTAAAGTATTCTCTGGTCCTGCAAATGATGAAAAAGGCCGTGTTGCAGTATTAACAGTACCAGGCGGTGCATCACTTTCGCGTAAGCAACTTGATGACTACACTAAGTTCATCGGTATTTATGGTGCGAAAGGTCTTGCTTGGATGAAAGTAAACGATCGCGGTGCAGGCGTTGAAGGCGTACAATCACCAATCGCTAAGTTTTTAAATGAAGGCGTGATCAACGAACTACTTGCGCGTACTAACGCACAAACTGGCGACATCATTTTATTTGGTGCTGATAAACGCAACACAGTAAATGAAGCAATGGGTGCACTACGCATTAAGATTGGCCTTGATTTAGAAATCACAAATCTTAATAGCTGGGCACCACTTTGGGTTGTTGACTTCCCAATGTTTGAAGAAGATGACGAAGGCACATTACATGCCGTTCATCACCCATTTACTGCGCCGAAAGATGTGAACGCAAGCGAACTTGAAGCAAACCCTGCAGCGGCTATTTCAGATGCATACGATATGGTATTAAATGGCTACGAAGTAGGTGGTGGTTCGGTACGTATTCACAACGCCGATATGCAAGAAGCGGCATTTAGAATCTTAGGCATTGATGCACAAGAGCAACAAGATAAGTTTGGTTTCTTACTTGAAGCACTAAAATACGGTACGCCACCGCATGCCGGTCTTGCGTTTGGTTTAGACCGTTTAGCAATGCTACTGTGCGGCACTGATAACATTCGTGACGTGATTGCTTTCCCTAAAACCACACAAGCATCGTGTTTATTAACCAACGCACCAAGCAAAGCCAATGTAGACTCATTGTCAGAGTTGGCAATTAGTGTTGTTGAAAAAGCTGAAAAGTCAGCAGAATAAGTATTTAAATACGTTATAAATCTCAAACCCTTAGATGTGAGTCTAAGGGTTTTTCGTATCTGTGGAGGGTGTTATGGTGGTAAATGATCAATTTTCACAAAGCGACTATTACGATCAGCAATTTTCAAAATGTGCTGTCAACGCACAACGTTTTAGTAACATAGAATTTGAGCAGTGCCAGTTTATTGAATGTGATTTCAGTGACAGCCAGTTTAGTAATTGCCGTTTTATTGAGTGCGAATTTATTAACTGTAACTTGAGCGATTTGAATTGGGGTTATAGCGCGCTTGAAGACGTAAGTTTTGTTGATTGTAAACTCAATAGTATTCAATGGGCGCAGGTAAATTGGCCGCAACTAGCACTTACATCATCGGTGAGTTTTAAAAATTGCCAGCTCAGTCATAGCTCGTTTTATGAGCTAGTGTTAAAAAAGCTGACTATGACTGGCTGTTTTGCGAAAGATGTTGATTTTAGACACGCTAACTTAGCGGCTAGTAATTTTAGTGACACTGATTTTAGAGATAGTCTGTTTCATCAAACACATTTGAGTAAAGCAAACTTTGTCGGCGCGACGAATTTTAATATTGATATAAAAAATAATAATGTTAGTAATGCGAAGTTTGAGCGTTGTGAAGCGTTAAATTTACTCAGTGGACTGGATATCGAACTGGTAGATTAGCCGTTATTACACGGCTAATTTAGAGCTGAATTAGCAGGCAGGGCCATTTTTATTTCGTGCGCTGGCAAGTGCTCTGGCGATATCAAGTAGTGCAGGGGTAATATCACTTGCACCATCTTTAATTAGTTTTGATACATCACCTGACGAATACAAGCTATCACGCGGCGATTTAATACCTAACTCACGTACAAAATCTTTAGTTTTACCTGTACTACCTGTTTCAATAAATTTAAAAATAATACGCTCGTTATTATTTTTTGGCTCTGTTTCTAGCGTTTCGATTTCAGCTTTATACGCTTCAATTCTGCTTTGTAAAATATCGATACGTTCTTCGATGCTATTGTATGATTTCATGGATAGGTTCTTTTCTAAATAAACGTTAGGACAATGGCACTATTATCGCATAAATTTAAAATAATTATTTCTTTCTTTAAGACTGTTAATCGTTCTTAGCACTTCGTTTTATTGCAATTAATATTCAAAGCCTTAAAGTACTTTGTAATTTAAATAAAATAAGCCGAGCAAATTAATGCCACTACCTTTTAAGTACTTTGTGAGCTTCTGTTTTCTCATAGTCAGTGTAACCGCGAGTTCGGCAACAAACAGCGAAGTGATTGTTGATAAAGCGCGTGACCGCGCGATCCCGATCAGTATTTCATTACCAGCATATAACGAGCATTGCAGCCAACAAACAAAATGCCCAGTGGCATTTATTAGTGCTGGCTATGGGATTGCGCATACTGACTATCAGTTTGCGGTAGATGTTTTTACAGCTAAGGGTTATTTAAGCATTGCTGTAGCTCATGAACTAAAAAATGATCCTGCGCTTAACTCTAATCCTCCCTACATGGCAACGCGAATAGAAAATTGGCATCGTGGTGTAGTCACTCTGAAATTCTTAGTTGAGAAATTATCCGCTAAATATCCGGCGTATGATTTTAGCCACCTGACTTTATTTGGTCACTCAAATGGTGGTGATATATCTGCACTCTACGCAGCTATCTACCCAAATGAGGTGAGTAATGTGATCACCTTAGATCATCGCCGTATGTTATTACCTCGCAATAAAAACATTCGGGTTTTAACGCTGCGCGGCAGTGATTATCCTGCTGATCGCGATGTTTTGCTCAATAGCCGAGAGCTTGTGCAGTATCCTGTTACGCAAATTTTAATAGCAAAATCACGCCATAACGATATGTATGACGGTGGGCCTAACTGGTTAGTTGAGCGAATGAGCCAAGAGATAATACAGTTTTTACAAAATAGCTAAGAAGGTTTGCGCGTAATGGCTATTACATACACTACACGCAATGTAAGAAATTTATTAGTTTACTAATTCACTTACGATCAGTGGATTATTATGCAAGGTTTTATGTATCGGGCATTTATCGGCTATTTCCAACAGGCGCTGACGTTGTTCGTCTGTTAAATCGCCCACTAGGGTGATTTTGCGTGTGATTGCTTCAAGATGACCGGTTTGTTCGCAATCGTGACAATCAGTGTGGTAGTCACGAGTGTGCTCAAGTTCAACTTTGACGTGTTCTAGCGATAGGTTTTTTCGGTTTGCATACATACGCAGCGTCATAGATGTGCATGCACCAAGGCCAGCTAATAAGTGGTGATAAGGATCTGGCCCTAAATTACTGCCGCCAACTTTAAGAGGCTCATCAGCGAGCCATGTGTGATCTTTAGTACTGACGTGCTGAGTAAATACATGGTCTTTTTCTTCAACGAGTACATTGCCATTATTAAGCTTGGCTGTGTATTCACTTTTATCATATTTTACATAGCGTGTTGCCCATGAGGCAATTATGTGTGCCACGTAGTCTGCGTCTTCTTTATTGGTGAGTAAATGGTCTGCATCATCTAAGCTTATAAAACTCTTAGGGTGTTTTGCCGCAGCGTATATTTTTTCAGCTTCTGAGATTTTAACCGTGGCATCAATGGGGGAGTGCATCACCAATAACGCGCGTTTAAGCTTACTAATATGACTGCTATCGTATTTAGCAATATCGTCTATAAACTGTTTTTTAATGGTGAATTCTCGACCAGCTAAGCTGACTTTTGCTTCACCAGCGCTGTTGATCTCGTCTAAATGAGCAGCAAAATTATGGGCAACATGCTGTGCATCTGATGGCGCGCCAATTGTTGTGATTGCTTGAACTTCATTCATATGTTCTGCTGCCGCAAGTACAGCGGCACCACCTAAACTATGACCAATTAATAACTGGGGAGCCTTATAATGATCACGTAAGTGATCTGCTGCGGCCACTAAATCTTGAATATTTGATGAAAAATTACTGTTAGCAAAATCACCGTCACTGTTACCAAGGCCTGTAAAATCAAAGCGTAATACCGCAATGCCTTGCTGAGTGAGTGCTCGGCTAATTCTACTGGCGGCAGCGATATCTTTACCACAGGTAAAGCAATGTGCGAATAGGGCGTAAAATTTTATCTCACGGGTGGGCATTTCAAGTTGTCCGGCGAGTGTTAAGTCGCCACTTTTAAAAGAAATTTTTTGGCGCATAGGTGACCTTTTAGGATTGAAAGATATTATCGAAATAGGATATGAAAGAGTAGACCATAAAATTGTGCTTATGATTTCAATTAGTTTCGTGCTTTACCTACAATAGCAACATTTTGATTTACATCAAGTAATAAGCGCTTACCAAATTAAGGCGGACATAAGTCCTTATGTTTTTAAGGCTAGTTTATTATTCTCGCGAAGCGCTACAATGGAGCAACTGCTATGATTAGCAAAGGCTTTTGACAACTTAATTCATTGGATACGAACATGCAATTACCTACCGTTGATTATAAAGCGAGCGATGCGGCCGCTCAATTTGTTGAGTCTCTTAGAAATACGGGCTTTGGTGTATTAAAAAATCACCCAATACCACAGTCATTGGTTGAGTCAATTTATAAAAATTGGCAGGCTTTTTTTAATTCAGAACAAAAAAATGACTTCTTATTTTCAAAAGAAACGCAAGATGGTTATTTCCCACCGTCAGTGTCAGAAGTGGCAAAAGGGTTTACGGTAAAAGATATTAAAGAGTACTTTCATGTTTATCCAAATGGTCGTGTTCCTGCTGAACTTGAAGCTGATGTGCGTGAGTACTACCGTTTAGCAAACGAATTTGCAGCAGAGCTATTAAGCTGGGTACAAGCTGAAGCACCTGCTGATGTGCGCGCTAAATTCTCGATTGATTTAAAAGATATGATTGCGAATTCTGAACAAACATTACTGCGTATTCTTCATTATCCGCCAATGACTGGCGATGAAGAGCCCGGTGCGATTCGTGCTGCTGCACATGGCGATATAAACTTATTAACAGTATTACCAGCGTCAAATGAGCCCGGCTTGCAAGTGCAAAAAACAGATGGTGGTTGGTTAGACGTGCCGTGTGATTTTGGCAGTCTAATTATTAATATTGGCGATATGCTTCAAGAGGCATCGGGTGGTTATTTTCCATCGACTATTCATCGTGTAATTAATCCTACGGGCAAAGCGTCTACAAAGTCGCGTATTTCTCTTCCTTTGTTTTTACACCCACGCCCGGACGTTGTTTTGTCTGAGCGATACACGGCTGATAGCTACTTACAAGAGCGCTTGCGTGAGTTAGGGGTTAAATAATGCTCACGTAATAAGCGTTTTCCTAAAGCGGCCATTGTGCCGCTTTTGTGTTTTATAAGGCCTTATACCAACCAGCATAAATATTTGAACAATTTAACGAATTAAATAGACCCCACATCTATCCAGATTGGTATTACTCTTAGGCTTTGCTCTGCATGACACTATTGTTGTATTAGCTGTCTTGCTGTAAACGTGAATATTCAATGCATTATTGGTCACGATCGGTATAATGCGCGCAACTGGCCGCTTTGGCCTTATTTAAAAGAGAGTTTATATGAGTTTTGATGGGTTAGGTTTATCACAGTCTTTAGTTAATGCAGTTTTAGAAAAGGGCTATGAAACGCCAACACCAATTCAGGCTCAAGCCATTCCAGCGATCATTGAAGGTCGTGATGTGATGGCCGCAGCACAAACGGGTACAGGTAAAACAGCTGGCTTTACATTGCCGCTTATTGAGTCATTGGCTAAAGGTCAAAGAGCTAAAAACAATCAAGTACGTGCGCTTATTTTAACGCCAACACGAGAACTTGCATTGCAAGTAAGCGAAAATGTTGAAGAGTATGCAAAGCACTCTGATATTAGCTCATTTGTTGTGTATGGTGGTGTTAAAATAAATCCACAAATGCAACGTTTACGCAGAGGTGTTGACATTTTAGTTGCAACGCCTGGTCGGTTAATGGATTTACATAATCAAAATGCACTGAAGTTCGATACCCTTGAAGTGCTTGTGCTTGATGAAGCTGACCGTATGCTTGATATGGGTTTCATTCATGATATTAAACGTATCATCAGTAAGTTACCGGCTAAACGTCAAAACTTAATGTTCTCAGCGACTTTTTCGGATGATATTCGTGCGCTTGCAAAAGGGTTAATTAATGATCCTGTTGAAATTTCTGTTGCAGCCAAAAACACCACCGCTAAGAGTGTTACTCAATCAGTGTATGCTGTAGATAAAGCACGTAAAACTGCGCTGTTAAGTCATTTGATCCGCACGAATGAGTGGCAACAAGTATTAGTATTTAGTCGAACTAAACACGGTGCTAACCGTTTAGTTAAACAACTAGAGCGCGACGATATTATAGGCGCAGCTATTCATGGTAATAAATCTCAAGGCGCACGAGTAAAAGCACTTGATGGATTTAAAAACGGTGAAGTACGTGTACTTGTAGCGACTGATATTGTTGCTCGTGGCCTAGATATAGTTGAATTACCACATGTTGTTAACTATGACTTACCTAACATTTATGAAGATTACGTTCACCGTATTGGTCGTACTGGCCGTGCGGGTGCAACGGGTCATGCAATTTCATTTGTAACAAGTGATGATGCTGCTGACTTATATGGTATTGAGCGCTTTATTGGTGAGCTAATTCCACGCGCCAAAGAGCCGGGTTTTGAGCCAACGCAAGGTGTGCCTGAACGAGATCTTGATGCGAGACCAATCGCACCTAAAAAGCCTAAAAAAGCTAAACAGCCATTTAATAAGCCTAAGTCTGATAACAGTAAACCAAACAGTAAAAAACCGAATAACGGTGGAAATGGCACAGGCCCACGCCGTGGTGGCTCAGGTAAAAAACCGGATGCGAATAAAGCTGGTGGTGAGCAAGCGCAAAACCCTTGGGCTAAGCGCCAGTCAGTAAGTGGCAGTGGTCAGCGCCGTCGTCGCCCAGATAATAGCGGATCACAAGGTAACTCGTAAGTTATACTGAGTCGTTTTAATTAGCGCCATTTCATATGGCGCTTTTTTATGCCTTGAGATAATTAATTGCTAGGCCAATAAATAGAGTAACGGTGACACTTAATAAAGTACCGAGCATGACATATTCAGTTAGCTTTTTATCTTTACTGGCGCTTAAGTCACCAAATCTAAACACCGATTTTGCAGCCAGTAAAAAGCCAACCCCCGCAAATTGATCTAATAAAATAAAAGTAAGCATTAGTACGCGCTCTAACATGCCAATACTTTGCCCAGCAGCGGGCAAACTGCCTGTAGCACTAAAACCAGCGGTTATTCGCTCCAACATCATACGGATAAATACAGCACTGGGACTGAGTATTAATAAATAACCGCACAAGACCCATAATGTGGAAGGTGCAATTAACCATTGCCATACGGCTATAAAAAAATCACTGTTATCACTTAGCCAAATAGCCAATAGTAAAATTACGGCTACATGAGCAAGCTGGTCAAATATAAAAGGCACGACTCCTTTGCTTGAATACGATTTAGCGAGGTCAATGAGATAATGGGTCACCATAACGATAGCTGTTGCGCCACAAATACGTAATACGTCTTGCCAGCCATAAATAAGCTCCCACCATGTAACAATTAAAGCGGTCGTTACGCCATGAACGAGTACATGTAAATACAATTTTTTAGCACGAAAATGACGCGTGTTACGATTATTGACCCAACTCATCGGTTGCCAGTAAAAGTCAGCTAATATATGGCCAATTACTAATGCAGCCATCAATACACTAAAACTCATGATTTGACTCCTTTGAGAGTCGAAATTGTATCTTCAGCATAATGTAAAAATCGTTCAATTAATTGGTAGTGTGCAAGATTGAGTAATTTGGTTACGTTTTCCCGGCTTGTTTTTAATTGCTTTGCCAGTTCGCTATGCTGCTTGTTTTTTGCGGTTAAATACACATACAGAGCATTTGCCTGTTTTGCCGTCATTTTAGTCAACAAGGTATCAACAAAAGCTATATTTAGCGCAAGACCAGGGTCTATATTTTGATTGGTTATATTTAAAATTAACCGTTGGTTGTTTATTTCATCTAAACTGCGCCCTGACATTGTAAATGCAGAGCCGGTCGCTGTTTTGATATCTGCACGTGCGTTGTCAATTTCGCCAATGGCTAGACTTTGGCGGATTTCATACCCAGCTGCTTTTATATTTAAATATAGCAGTAAGGCAACCATGCAAACGTATTGCGGTTGCTGGAGCTGAATTTGAAATGCATCACCGCGATAAAGCGTACTTTGCCCTTGCCATGTTTGAGTTATAGCTCTTAGGCTTTGATCAAGCTGGTACAGCATTGCATCGTACTCATGCTGGGGAATATTCTGTGATTTAATTACATCACCACTTATCACTGCAATCATAAAATACCTGTTAGTATAGCCAATATAGATAAGTAACCACTTTAGGTTACATTGCAATATGTAACCTAAAGTGGTTACATTGGAATATGTAACTAATTTAGGTTACTAACGATTAAAAAGCAAGGATGATAGAGTAACGACAAGATTTGGCACGCCCTAATAGGTAACGATGTTTATGAGGAAAATAACATGACAGAGCAAACGCAGATACCAGCGAGTACACAATCAGAGCTTGTGACAGGTAAGAACTCAAGTAAACCGCGAATAGGTATTTTTGTTGATGTGCAAAATATTTATTATACCTGTAGAGAGAGCTATCGGAAAAACTTCGATTACAATTCTTTTTGGGCAAAAATAAGTGATGAATATGAAATTGATTGCGCGATTGCGTATGCAATTTATCGAGGTGATGAAAAACAATCTCAGTTTCAAAATATTCTTCGTGCGATTGGTTTTGAAGTAAAGTTAAAGCCATTTATCCAACGTCGAGATGGCAGTGCAAAAGGTGATTGGGATGTAGGGATCACAATAGACATGCTTGAATACGGTAAAAAGCTTGATAAAGTTATCTTGCTCTCTGGTGACGGTGATTTTGCTTTATTACTGGGTCATTTAAAGCTGCAGTATAATGTGCCTTGTGATGTATATGGAGCAGATAGGTTAACAGCCGAAGCATTAAAGCAAAGTGCTGCGCAATTTTATTGTATTGATGATTCACTCCTTTTATAGAACACATGTATTAAATAACTAACCTTATGTTAAAAATATTTGACATGGCTATAAAGTAGACTTATAGTTTTAATGTTAAATATATTTAACATTAAGTTTGTTTTACTTAACTTTAAAAGGTGGGTTATGAGTTATACACAAAAATCACGATTACTTGAGATGGTTATCACTTTAATTGTATTGTTTAATTATATGCAGTCAGTACTGTCGATGACACCACAGGCACAAATGGACGTAACATTGGCCAGTGGTCTATTGATCTCGTTAGCAATACAAACGGTTGCTATGCTTATTGTAATGCACATTATATTAGCTGCATTTAATGCAAAATATGCCAATCAAGCAAAAGATGAACGAGAGCAAAGCATAGCGTTAAAGGCCAAAAGTGTGTCGCTGTTTATTTTGCAAATTGGGGTTGTACACACGGTGTTTTCAATGTTGATTGGGCCACAATATGGGTTGCCAATAAGTCCATTGCATCAATTGGTGATTGTTGCACTATTAAGTGACGTGATAGGCAAAGGTGTTGAAGCATGGTTATTGTATAGAGGCTAGCATGGCAAAATTACCAATTACTAATACGATTAGGGCGTTACGTTTTGAACACGGAGAAATGACCCAGCAACAGTTAGCCGAGATTGTGGGGGTAACGCGACAAACAATAGCAGCGATTGAAGCCGCAAGATATTCACCTTCTTTAGAGGTCGCTTTTAAAATAGCCATTGTATTCGGTCAACCGTTAGAAAAAATATTCCAATATAATCTGTGATACTTTACTAAATTATTATTTTAGGTAAGCTGATACATTACTGTATTGTTTTTATACTGATTTGGTACTAAAAGTAATACAGTTAGCTCTTTTATTGTTCAAAAATGACGTAGTAAAACTAAATAATTAGCTAATATGTTATCAACACAAACAAGTTTTTATTTTATTTTCGTTAATTATTCATTCTAATTCAGTATTTTAGCAATAAATATAAAAGATATATGAATTTTTATAAAAAATATAATGACAACGCTGTCATTTGTTGTGTAACATTAATTCAACATGGGTTGAGGGTGAATCGCATTAAGACAATAAAAAAAGTGCGGTTATTACAAATATAAAAACGAAGGTTAGAGGTCGTTACATGATGGCTAAGAGTGCGAATAAGGACCAATTGTTTATTGGTATCGATGGTGGCGGAACAAAGTGCCGTGCAACTATATACTCTGCACAACATGGAGTATTGGGCACCGGCCTAGGTGGCCCCGCGAATCCATTACATGGGTTAGAGCGCACATTAGAGTCAATAATGGTGTCTACACAATTAGCAATGCGTGATGCGGGTTTGCAGTTAGAAACTGTGCATCAAGTGTATGCCGGCTTGGGCCTTGCGGGTGTTAATTTACCTAGCTTGTATGAAAAAATTAGTGAATGGGAACATCCATTCAAACAAATGTTTTTGACCACAGATTTACACACAGCATGCATAGGTGCCCATGAAGGTGGTGATGGCGCGGTGATTATTACAGGAACAGGCTCATGTGGTTTTTCACATGTTAAAGGCCAATCTGTTAATTATGGCGGTCATGGTTTTGCTTTAGGTGATAAAGGCAGTGGCGCATGGATGGGGCTTGAAGCAATTAAAGCCGCACTCGTAGATATCGACGGGCTAGGTCCTCACACTGCAATTAGTAATGTTATAAAAAACCACTTTAATACAGACACTGCAATGGGGATCGCTGAGCAAATGGCAGGGCAGCCTTCAAGTAGTTATGCAAAGCTGGCGCGTTATGTATTTGATGCAGCTCACGAGGGCGATGTAATTGCGTTAGCAATTGTAAAAGAGGGTGCCGATTACGTAAGTAAATTAGCCCACCGGCTACTTGAAAATAACCCCCCGCGTTTATCTATGATCGGCGGCCTTGCAGAACCATTAAATAAATGGCTTGATCCTGCAATCGCTAAGCTAGTTGAAGTACCAAAGCAACCACCAGAAATGGGGGCAATCTATTTTGCACAGCAATCTGTACTTGAACAAAATCAAAAGGTAGCGCTGTAATGAAAACTTTCTATCGTGCGGCTCGCTTATTTACCGCTGAAAATTTTATCGATAATGCATTATTTAGTGTTGAAAAAGGCGTATTTAATTTAGAAACTGAGACGACAGATCCCGTTATAGAGCTTGATGGCTTAGTTGCTCCAGGATTTATTGATGTGCAAGTTAACGGTGGTGGCGGTGCATTTTTTAATGCTGATCAAAGTACTGAATGTTTAGATCGCATTGCTAAAGCACACGGTCAATTTGGTAGTACCGCATTAATGCCAACCTTGATCACTGATAAAGTTGAGGTAATGCAAGCGGCAGCCGATGCAACTGCAAAAGCGATACGTGAAGGCGTACCTGGTGTATTAGGTATTCACTTTGAAGGCCCGCATTTGTCTTTTCCAAAAAAAGGCACGCACAGTGAACAATTTATTCGCCCAATCAGCGAACAAGAATTTGCCATTTATGCTCGCCAAGATTTAGGCATAAAAATGGTCACGTTAGCACCTGAAAATGTCAGCATTGCTGATGTTGAACGCTTAGTGGCGTGTGGTGTAAAAGTATCGATTGGTCATACAAATGCAGACTATGCAACCACAATTGCAGCACTGAATGCAGGCGCAGATGGGTTTACACATTTATATAATGCAATGTCACCGTTTACCTCGCGTGAACCGGGTGTCGTTGGTGCTGCGCTGTGGCATGATAATAGCTGGTGTGGGCTTATTGTTGATGGGCATCATGTTCATCCACTGTCGGCGCAATTAGCGATTCGCACAAAGCAACGTGGCAAAATCATGCTGGTAACAGATGCTATGCCGCCAGTAGGCACTGATGACATGGAATTTGATTTTTTCGACGGACGAAAGGTAATTCGTACCGGCGATAGACTCAATTCAAGTACTGGTGAATTAGCGGGCAGTGTATTAGATATGGCAAGTGCTGTGCGCAACACGGTAAATACATTAGATGTTAGTTTAAGCGAAAGCTTACGCATGGCAGCATTGTATCCAGCACAATATTTAGACCTCAAGAAAAAGGGACGTTTACTTGATGGCTTTGACGCAGACTTTGTGGTGCTTGATGAGCATCAATATGTCAAAGGCACTTATATTGCAGGCATTGCAATTTAACGTTTCCCTGGAAAAAACCCCGCAGCTTCATCGCGGGGCTTTTTTGTTTCTATGAGTAAAAAATATGACAACAACACAACACAATACCGATAAACCAGTTAGAAAGCGCCTTGCATCACTTGATGCTTTACGTGGCATGGATATGTTCTGGATTTTAGGCGGGCAGTCTATTTTTGCCGCCTTATTTATTTTAACTGGCTGGACCGGTTGGAAAGTATTTGAAGCGCACACATTACACAGCGCATGGCACGGTTTTACATTTTATGATTTAATTTTTCCGCTGTTCATCTTTTTATCCGGTGTGGCAATGGGCTTAGCGCCAAAACGAATTGATCACCTTCCTTGGCTTGAACGCAAAGTCTACTACCGTAAAGCGATAAAGCGCTTGTTTTTGCTGTGCGCATTGGGAGTAATGTATAACCACGGGTGGGGGACAGGCATACCCTTGGCGTTTGATGAAATACGTTATAGCAGTGTGCTTGGACGAATTGCAATCGCGTGGTTTTTTTGCGCCATGTTAGTGTGGCATACCAGTCTTCGTACTCAAATTATCACCGCGATAAGCCTGCTGATTGGTTATTGGATTCTAATGTGCTTTATTCCTGTACCAGGAGGTACTGCGGGTGATTTAAGTGCTGCTGGAAGTTGGAACGCATGGTTTGATACGCATTTTCTTCCAGGGATCAGTTATCAAAATCGCCCCGTAGATCCGGAAGGTGTACTATCAAGTTTACCAGCGATTGTTAATGCTTTGATAGGCGTATTTGCGGGTCAACTCATTGCTAGAGCAAACCAGATAGGAGAGTGGAAAACCGCAGGTGTTTTGTTTGCCGCAGGTGTAGTCAGCGTGTGCTTAGGGTGGTTGTGGGATTTACATTTTCCTGTAAATAAAGAGCTATGGACTAGTTCGTTCGTACTGGTAACGGTTGGCTGGAGCGCAATACTATTAGCGATTTTTTATGCATTGGTGGATCTTTCGAATGGCCAAAAGCTAGCATATCCATTTGTTATTATCGGCGCGAACTCAATTATTATTTATTTAGCATCTAGTTTAGTTAATTGGACCTTTATTAGTAAGAGCGTATTTGGTGGGTTTATTAATGCAGTACCGCCTTCGTGGCAACCAGTTATGGCTGTAATAGCATTGTTATTAGTACAAATATTACTTTTACATTGGATGTATAAGCGCAAGATTTTTGTCAGCGTTTAGCCGCGAATTGTATTCAAACGGTAAAATGTAATTTTTTTATTCACTTTTACTTTACAAACTAAATCGAAGTGGTAATAATGACAGCGTTGTCATAATGGTATTAACCAAACAGTGTATCCCTGTTTGGTTTGATCTAAGGCCCAATTCGATTGCACGTGGGGTTGGGGCTTAGATCCCATTTTTTCATCAACTAATTTAATAACTGAGCAAACTAATATGCAAATAGTAATTCTAAATGATGCAGCTGCTGTAGCGGCATATGGCGCAAATATCTTCGCAGCACAATTACAAAAAAAACCAACATCAGTGCTCGGTTTAGCAACAGGCTCTACGCCGGTTGCTTTATATCAAGAATTAATTGCTAAAAATAAAGCAGGTGAGATTTCATTTTCACATGCAACCTCATTCAATTTAGATGAATACCTTGGTTTGACCGGTGAACACCCGCAAAGCTATCGTTACTTTATGAATGAGCAACTATTTAGTCATGTTGACATAAATAAAGAAAATACCTTTGTTCCAGCGGGTGATGCAGAAAACCCAATCACGGCTTGCAAAGAATACGAAGCGAAAATTGTTGCCGCCGGTGGTGTAGACGTACAATTGCTAGGTATTGGGCGTAATGGCCATATTGGATTTAACGAACCCTCTTCAGGTCTTCGTTCACGCACACGTGTTAAAACACTGACCAAAGCAACAATTGATGATAATGCCCGCTTTTTTGGTGCAGATGAATATCAGCCTCATCTATCAATCACCATGGGTATTGGCACTATTTTAGAAGCCAAAAAAGTTGTGTTACTTGCAACCGGTGAAAATAAAGCGGATGCAGTACATGCCATGATTGAAGGCCCATTGATGGCTGCATGCCCAGCATCTGCCCTACAACTTCATCAAGATGCTGTCATTGTGATTGATAAAGCTGCGGCAAGTAAATTAGCTGATTTAGAGTTTTATCAGCATATTGAAGCCGAAAATCAAAAGTTACAGGCGCATTTAGCAACCTTGTAATGATGAAATAAATTTATTGTGTGTTCAAAAGCCCGAAAGGGCTTTTTTTTCGTCTGTAATAAGATAAATGTATACCCAAACCACCTCAAAATGCGAGCGTCGTTGGAATTAAAAGTGATTTAGGCAAGGCATTGATTGCAAGTAATAGTGGTTCTATTGTTAAAATCAATCCCTTATAAAAGTAACGCAGTATAAATCGCTTTTAAACCAACCCGTTGGGCGTTTCACAGGCACTTACTATCAGCGTTGTTACTTCTTAAAAGTGATGGTTCTTGCAAAGTAACGCCTTGATATTAAGCCCCTGTGAAACGCTGAATTCTGCATCTTGAGGTGGCTTGGGTATATACCTTTGTTCGCTATGGCGATTAGCGACTTGTTTAATGCAATTAATATAAGCTTATGGTAGTTTTAGCCATCTAAAAAATAAAAAGGATGAGCATGCTTAATTATAGTCAAATGCCATTAGATCGCGCGTCTAATTTGCGAAAAGACTCACAATGGTTAGCAACTCAACTCAACTTTCAAAGCCGTTGGATCCTAGTTCATAATAACCAGACTTTATTTGATGCTCAGAGCTTTACTGTCACATTTTTAAGTTTTAGTGATATTAACCACTTAGATTTAAGCGAAGCGATATTTTTAGGCTTGGACGAACAGCAAACCAGTTTTTTTGCACTCGATGTAAGTACAGTCGATGTGACGACTTTAGCGCCATTAACCGCTAATGCAGAATTTATTGATATTCGCCGTTATGGTGTGAACGTTGAGATTAAGCAAGGCTCCATTGCTGCTTTGGCGCGTGGACTTTGTTATTGGCATGCAACGCACCGCTTTTGTGGGCGCTGTGGTAGTAATAATATACTAGTTGAAGCAGGGCACTCTCGTTTATGCACGAATGAAGAGTGCAAACATCCAACCTTTCCACGTACCGATCCTGCCGTAATTATGGTCGTCACGCGCACATTTGCTGATGGTATAGAACGCTGTTTACTTGGTAGGCAAGCAGCATGGGCGCCAGGTATGTATTCGTCTTTGGCTGGATTTGTAGACCCCGGAGAAACACTTGAACAAGCTGTTGCGCGTGAAGTGATGGAGGAGGCGGGAATTGCAGTAGATAATGTACGTTATATCGCATCACAGCCTTGGCCGTTTCCATCTTCAATTATGTTAGGGTTTATTGCCGAAGCCGTTACTGAACAAATACAAGTAGATAAAGACGAGCTTGATGATGCGCTGTGGTTTAGTCGTGACGAACTTAATAACTTTGGTAGTTGGGATATCGAAGGCGAACACTTAAAGTTGCCCAGAGCTGATTCTATCTCTCGCTATATAATTGACTATTGGCGTAATTTAAAAGTTTAAGCAATGTGTAGTGTGTTCTAACGAAATATTTTAAGGATTAATGATGACGAGTAAAAGTAATAAAAACACTCTATTAGTAAGTACCGGGCGAAAAAAAGTGTACACGCACGGCGTAGTTAATCCCGTAGTACAACGGGCATCAACGATTGTATTTGATTCTGTTGCTGAACTAAAACAAGCCGCAAAAACCCGAGGTGATAAAACGCTATTTTATGGTCGCCGTGGTACGACGACACATTTTGCGTTACAAGAAGCAATCACAGAGCTTGAAGGGGGCGAAGGCTGTGCGCTCTATCCATGTGGTGCAGCAGCGATAAGCAGTGCACTCTTGGCGTTTGTAAAAGCAGGCGATCACATTTTAATGGTTGATAATGCGTATGAACCAACGCGCGATTTTTGCGATAAAATTTTAGCCGGATTCGGCGTTGAAACCACGTATTATCCGCCTACAATTGGTGCGGGTATAAAAACATTCATCAAAGAAAATACCAAAGTCTTGTTTTTAGAATCTCCTGGTTCTATTACGATGGAAGTTCAAGATGTACCAGCGATGGTTGCTGTGGCTAATGAACAAGGCGTGATGACAATGCTCGACAATACTTACGGCAACGGTTTGCATTATCGACCACTTGAGCATGGTGTCGATATCAGCATTCAAGCGGCAACAAAATATATAGTTGGTCACTCAGATGTGATGATGGGCGTAGCCGTTGCGAATAAAAAATACTGGCCTACATTACGTGAACAGTCTTACTTACTTGGTCAGTGCACATCAGCTGATGATGCATACTTAGCACTACGTGGCTTACGTACTATGGCTGTGAGACTCAATCAGCATGAAAAAGCAGCAATCGAAGTTGCTAAGTGGTTAGAGAGTCATCCATTAGTTGATCATATCCGCCATCCTGCATTTGACAGCTGCCCAGGGCATGAGTTTTTTAAGCGTGACTTTGATGGCAGTAATGGCTTGTTTTCCTTTGTAATGAAAGAAGGTAACCAGCAGGCGATAGATGCATTTTTGGATGGCTTAGATCATTTTAAAATGGGCTTTTCGTGGGGCGGCTTTGAAAGTTTAGTAACGGCTAACTTAACAATGAAAGGATTACGTTCACAAACAGGGTGGGAGTTAGGTCCTGTGATCCGGCTGCATATCGGCCTTGAGGATGTTGATGATTTAATCACTGATCTTAATCAAGCACTTGAGCTGTATAAGCAACATTTAAATTAAGTAAAAACATAATTTACATTCTTTGTTACAAAGCCAACGCCTACGTTGGCTTTTTTTTGCTAGTAATTCAATACGTTTGCACTTAATGTAAGGAAAACACTTTCACGATTAGGACTTTGTGTGACGCAATTAAACCCCAAGCGACTTTTAAATATTACTTTGTTTGAACTAACTCGACTGTTTTTAACTAAACGTGGCTTACTTGCCGTTGCTGCATTTACTATTTGTTGGTTGCTTATTTTACGCTACCCAGTAGGACAAGCGGTAAGCACTATGAGTTCACCTGAGCTTGCTGCAGTTGCTCAACATATATTTGGCGTCATTGGTTTAAGTAAACTATTAATGTGGCCTGAAGCTGAGTTGGCGATGTATTGGCTAATTGCTTTGTATAGCTTTCCTATTTTTTGCTTATTTTTGTGTAGTGACCAAATTGTGGGTGATAGACAACGCGGTACACTACGCTTTTTGTCATTACGGGCAACGCGCAGCGAAATATTATTTGGCCGGTTTTTAGGTCAGGTACTTATCTTAGCAATATTAATTACCATCACTTTAGTCGCAACAGTGGCAACACTTGCATTTAGAGAGTCATCGCTATTGTTAAGCGGGCTAAATCGCAGCCTAGTTTTGTTTTTCTATTTAGTGGTCACCGTACTACCATTTATTGCGTTAATGACGTTTTTAAATACTATTGCTCGATCTTCACGATTAACGGTGATCATGGCCATATTATTTTTTGCAGTGGGTAATATTGTCGTTAGCCTTATGAGCTGGCAACTACCTATATTTGCTATTCTTAATTATATATTTCCCGGCGTTCAGCTTGAGCAAGTTGCAGGGCAGAATGCAGATTTATTTAGCAGTATAGGTATTCCTTTATTACAAACAGTGGTGTTGTTAGTGGCAGCACAGCGTATCTTCTCAAGGAGTTCACTATGAGTACATTAATACAGGCTAACGGACTCTCTAAACAGTACGGGGCTAAATTAGCGTTAGATCAAGTGAGCTTTGAAGTTAAAAAAGGTGCACCCGTAGCATTAGTTGGCCCAAATGGGGCCGGTAAAACAACCTTATTTAGTTTGTTATGCGGTTATATCATGCCTACATCAGGCAGTTTATCCATAATGGGGCACCGCCCTGGCGCAAGTGCATTGTTTGGAAAGTTATCAGCGTTGCCACAAGATGCCCAGTTAGATCCTCGTTTTAGTATTGCGCATCAGTTAACATTTTATGGGCAACTGCAAGGGCTAACGACTAAGCAAAGTCAATCAGAAGCTCTCAGAGTACTCGAATTAGTTGGTTTAGCTGAGGTTGCAAAACAACGCAGTGATGATTTATCGCACGGCATGCGTAAGCGCGTAACAATAGGGCAGGCTTTAATAGGCAAACCCGAAATTGTAATGCTTGATGAAGCTACAGCTGGACTCGATCCTATTCACGCACGTGAAGTGAGAGAGCTTGTTTCAAACTTAAGTGAGGAAGCGACGTTTATTTTAAGTTCACATGACCTCACAGAATTAGAGCGATTATGTGGGCAAGTGTTACACCTTGATAAAGGTAAAATCACTGAACACCAAGCAAACAGCAATATAGAACAAACACAGCATCACATGACAATACTGTTTGCTGAAAACTATCCTAATATTGAGCAAAGCATTCAAAGCTTAGCAGCAGTTAATAGAGTTTATATGAGTCAAGCAAAGGAATATGTTGTTGAATATCAAAAAACAGCGTCTTTGTTTGATATTGAATTACTGCAATATTGCCATCAACAAGGCTGGCGCTATCGACAGTTAGTGAATGGTCATACATTAGAAAACCAAATATTTACACAGGAGAAAATATAATGGGTTTATTTAGCGGATTAATGGGTAACGCAAGTGAAGTTGATGATGCCGATTTAGAAAAGGTATTAGCAAATACACTTGTCGAAGGTGAACAAGTTGAAAAAGCGTATAAAGTAGTACGTGATATGTTTATTTTTACTAATAAACGACTCATTTTAATTGATAAGCAGGGCGTAACGGGTTCTAAAATAGAGATGATCAGCATTGGTTACTCAAAAATAACTAAATTTAGTAAAGAAAGTGCCGGTCATTTTGATTTAGATGCCGAGTTAAAAATTTGGGTTGGCTCAGACCCTACGCCGATCAGTAAAGACTTCAAATCAGGCGACAACATCAACGATGTGTACCGTATTATCAGTCAATATGCGCTTTAAAGGAATAAACTAGTTTTTTCATGTATAGCAAAAATGTCCGCGTTTTTGCTATATAGATATCCCAGCCTTAACATCCCTTAACATTTAAGCAACTAAAAACAAGCACTTAGTTAAGTGTTTGTTCAGTTTGGGAACGTTAGCATGCCCACGTCTTAGCCAGTCGGCTAAAGACATAGCAATGTAACAATTTAATAGGGAAATCTTATAATGAAAAAACTAGCAGTGATAATTTCGAGTATTCTTCTTTCAAGTGCCGCGGCTGCTGCAGACACTTATGAATCAGTTAGCCATCTACAATATATGGATACAGATGGTAATGACACAATTAGCCTTGATTCAACATACTATTTCTCACCAAAAATGACACTAGGTCCTTATGACCAGTTCGAATACATCAATAAACAAAGTAATGTATATGGTAAGTATTCAGATGATGATTTTAGCGACCGAGCTACTGTGGGCGGTGAGTATTTTCTAGATAGTTTTGTACTTGGTGCTGAATACCAAAACCTAGATTTAGATCTTGGTTCAAGCGCAGATATGATTCAATTATCAGCAGGTTACTTTTTCAACCCTGACTTACTGTTAAAAGTAAGATTTGTTGATGTTGAAAATGCAGACAATCGTTTCTTTTTTGATGTAGCTTACAATCACAAGTTGAACAGCACTGATTATATCGGTTTTACTGTTACAGCAGATGATGAGTTTGATTATCGTGCGTTGAATGTTAAATATTTCATGGATCTTCAACAAGGTAACTACCTAACAGTTGAAGCAACAGTGTCAGATAATGACAATGCATCAAGTGATTGGGTTTTAGGCTCTAATTACTACTTCTCAAAAGCGACATCAGCGTTTGTTACATTTAATAAAAACGATGATTACACCTTGGGTGCTCAACATTTCTTCAATAAAAATGTTGGTTTAAAAGCGGGTTACGGTAATAACTGGGATGATTCTGGCTCAGATGCTTACTTTGCAAATGTAAGCTTACAGTTCTAATTTAATTTTTAACTGTAAAGTACTAAAAAGCCAGCTCACTTGAGCTGGCTTTTGCATTTTAGAATTGAATTATATTAAAACCTGCTTACCAACCGCATTGGCGACCTTGGTTTTGTTTATCAAGGTACTTTTGCAGTGGCGCAAAATAATCAAGTAGTGCTGTTGCGTCCATTTCAGGCTTACCCGTTACAGTTGCTAAGGCTTCTTGCCAAGGGCGGCTTGAGCCCATTTCTAGCATGGTATTAAGCTTTTCACCGGCCGCTTTTGAGTTATAAACCGAACAGCGATGAATGGCTTCTTTATTGCCTGCTATTTCACATAAACTACGGTGGAAATCAAATTGTAAAATATGTGCTAAGAAATAACGCGTGTACGGCGTATTGCCCGGTACGTGGTATTTAGCGCCTGGATCAAAATCAGTTTCGCTACGCGCGATGGGTGCTTTAACACCTTGGTATTTTTCACGTAATTCCCACCATGCTTTATTGTAGTTTTGCGGTGTTACTTCACCAGAGAATACTTGCCAGCGCCATTGATCTACTAATAATCCAAATGGAATGAAAGCAACCTTATCTAATGCCATTTTCATTAATAGGCCAATGTCTTTTGATTCATCAGGCACTTGCTCTAATAAACCAATTTCTTTTAAGTATCCAGGCGTAACTGATAGGGCAATTGTGTCACCAATTGCTTCATGGAAACCATCATTAGCACTTTCTTGATAGTAAAGTGGCTGTGTATTGTAAGCGCGTTGATAGAAGTTGTGGCCTAACTCATGGTGAATAACAGAGAACTCTTCACCAGTGCGTTGAATACACATTTTAATACGTAAATCGTCTTTACTGTCAATATTCCACGCTGAGGCGTGACACTGAACGTCACGATCGGCAGGCTTAGTGAACAATGAACGTTCGTAAAAAGTGTCTGGAAGTGCGTCAAAGCCCATTGAAGTGAAGAATTTTTCTGCGCCGCGAACCATTTTAAGCTCATCGTACTTATGCTGCGCTAATAATGCTGTTACGTCATAACCAGGATCAGCATTTTCAGGTGCCACTACATCGTAAATATTGCCCCACGATTGCGCCCACATGTTCCCTAATAAATGCGCAGGAATAGCTTGATCTTGCGGTACTTTATCTTCGCCGTATTTTTCGCCTAGCTTAGCGCGAACATGGCAATGAAGTGAATCATATAGTGGCTTTACTTGGCCCCAAATACGGTCAAGTTCTTTAGCGAAATCATCGGCTGGCATATCGTATTTACTACGCCACATTGCGCCAGTGTCTGCATAACCAAGTTCTTTTGCACCTTCATTCGTAAGGGCAACTTGTTGCTCATAAAGCGGACGCATTGGTTTTGAAACCTGACGCCAGCCTTGCCACAAATCAAGTAGCTCGTTGTAATCGCGGCTAGTGGCCATTTTAGACGTCATATCACCTAAGCTTAGGCAGCTGCCGTCTTCTTTACAGTATTTTCCTTTGCCGTAAATACCGCCTAGTTCAGCGACAAGCTGAGAAAGTTGCGCTGTTTTTTCCGCATTTTGTGGGGCTGGTAAAGTTAAAGCGAGTTTTAATTTATCAAGCTTACGACGTGCGTCATAACCCAGTTCAAGAGAATCAAATTGCGCAGCTTCATTTGCAAGGCGAACAACCGCTTCTGTCATCTTGCGATTTACTTCGGCCGAAAGTCCGGAGGTGTCGTGCGTAATAAAGTTAGCGTAAATCCATTCTGCGCGGCTTGATTCTAAATACAGTGCACTGAGTTCAAGCTCTGTTGCATCTAAAAAGGTTTGTGCGTCTTGTGCCGTCACTTGCGCAGGGCTGACAGCTTGAGCTGATGTGTTTGTTGTATCTTGGTTGCAGCCACTTAATGCTAATGTGCTGGCGACCATTAAAGCGCTCAAACTGAGCTTAAAATGTGGAGTAGTCATGTTGACCCTTATATTTGTTATTTATCACGTGGGATAATAGCAGCGTCTTGAAGTTAGGCAAAATTTATCAAGCCTAGCATTGAACCTAACGAGTAACACATGTTTACAGCGACATTGTATTTATACAAGGATCAGCCATAATTGAAGGAGTGTATTTTTATTAATTTATAAGGATCGTTCCCATGTCAGTGTTTGTATTACTACTGGTGGTGGTAATAGTCATTTTTGCGGTTAAAGATATCCGCTTAAGTCTAGTAAGCCGACCAACGTTTAAAATGTTTAAAAAAGTGTTACCGCCGTTATCGCAAACTGAACGTGAAGCAATGGAAGCAGGCGATGTATGGTGGGATGGGCAACTTTTTAGCGGCAATCCCGATTGGCAGGTTTTACATAGTTACCCAAAGCCTGAGTTGAGTAAAAAAGAGCGTGCGTTTTTAGACTCTGAGGTCGAAACATTACTGGCGATGCTTGATGACTATCAAATTGTGCAAAAAGATAAAGACTTACCTAAAGAAGTATGGGATTACCTAAAAGCCCAAGGTTTTTTTGCGTTGATAATTCCTGAAAAATTCGGTGGACGCCAATTCTCTGCTATCGCTAATTCAACCATAGTCGCAAAAATTGCGACTAAGAGTTTAACGGCCGCAGTGACTGTTATGGTGCCAAATAGTTTAGGCCCAGGCGAATTACTATTACATTATGGAACCACAGAACAACAAGCGCGCTGGCTACCAAACTTAGCAAGTGGTAAAGATGTACCGTGTTTTGCACTTACTGGTCCAGAAGCCGGCTCTGATGCGGGCAGTATCCCCGATTCAGGTATTGTATGTAAAGGCGAGTTTGAAGGTCAGGAAGTCATTGGTCTACGTTTAAATTGGTCAAAACGTTACATAACACTAGCCCCTGTTGCGACAGTACTTGGTTTAGCATTTAAAATGTATGATCCGGATAGTTTATTAGGTAAAGACAAGGAATTAGGGATCACGTGTGCGCTGATCCCAACAGATCACCCTGGGGTAGAGACTGGGGAGCGTCACTTTCCGCTTAACATGGCGTTTATGAATGGCACAACGTACGGTAAAGATGTCTTTATTCCCCTTGATTGGATCATCGGTGGTCAACAAGGTGCTGGTCGAGGCTGGCGAATGTTGGTTGAGTGCCTAAGCGCAGGGCGTGGTATTTCATTGCCAGCACTAAGTAGCGCGACAGGGCATTTGTGTGCGCGAATGACATCTGCTTATGCAACGGTTCGCCAGCAATTTGGTGTATCAATTGGTCAATTTGAAGGTGTACAAGAAGCACTTGCACGTATTGGTGGATTAACGTATAGCCTTGAAGCGTGTCGTTTAATGACCGCAGGGGCAATAGATTTAAAATTGAGCCCATCAGTGGTGACCGCAATTGCTAAATACCATATGACTGAAATGGGCCGTACAGTTATGAATGATGCAATGGATATTCATTCAGGTAAGGGAATACAAGTGGGTCCTAATAACTATTTAGCACATGGCTATATGGGTATACCGGTATCAATTACGGTGGAAGGGGCAAATATTTTAACCCGTAATTTAATGATCTTTGGCCAAGGAGCAACTCGTTGCCATCCATTTGTATTAAAAGAAATGGAAGCTGCGGCAATGGAAGATGATGAACTCGCGTTAAAAGAATTTGATTCTTTACTACAGCAGCATATTTTATTTGCTGCAACTAATGCGAGTATGGCGTTAATCCATGGTTTAACGCGTAGTTACTTTGCTAAATCCCCAGTATGTGGCGCAACCGCAGATTATTATAAGCAGCTTGGGCGAATGAGTCGTGGTTTAGCTTTTTGTACGGATGTGGCGATGCTCATTTTAGGGGGAGAGCTTAAGCGTAAGGAAATGATCTCTGCACGTTTAGGTGATGTATTAAGCCACCTTTACTTAGCTTCATGCGTGTTAAAACGTTTTGAAGATGAAGGACGTCAACAAGCCGATTTGCCTTTTGTTAAATATGCCGTTGAATTATCGTTATTTGAAATAGGTCAAGCGTTTAACGGCTTTTTCAAGAACTTCTCAAACCCAGTTGTTAACTTTGCTCTAAAGCGAATCGTATTTCCGTTTGGTAATCATTATCATCGTCCGAGTGATGATCTTGCTCAGGCAATGTGTGAGCATATGACCCAACCAGGAGTATTCAGAAACCGTTTAACGCATTTATGTTATGTGGATGATAAAGCAGGGACTGGCGTAATGGAAAATGCCTTTATTGCTATGCATAATACCAGTGATGCATTCAAGCAGTTGAAAAAGTGGCAACGCGACGGCACCCTTAGCCGCAATGATGATATTGAAACGGCGATTACCAATGCGATTGAAAAGCAGCTCATAACAGCCGAGCAAGGCGTAAAGTTGCACGAAGCTAATAATTTACGCAAACAGGCTATTGCGGTAGATAACTTTCAACCAGGTGAACTTTAACCTTTAAGTATATAACCTCGTATTTTATGCGGGGTTTATTTTTATACGTTAAATGCTCATACACATTAATTATTAATGCAGACTTATCTGTAAAGCTTTACAGCACAGTGTATGTTAGATGTTTAAGGGGGGAGCTAATGTCATTGGGTGTATTTAAGTAAAGAAAGCACGTGGTTTTTAGCTCTTTTCAATAATAGAAAGCGCATAATATGCACTTTCTATTATGAAGAGTTATTTTATTACTGCTTATCTGGTGGGAAGTTACTTAGAATATCAGCCACTGTTTTAGTAATTGCGTCAGTGCGCGCTTCAGGTGATTGATTTTTTCTTAATCGACCTTCTTTTGCTCCGCGCCATACTAATTGATTTGATGCACGGTCAACAACATCAACAATTAACGTGCCTACTTCATATTCACGCGTCGTTGTTTGTGTATTGTAACCCATACCCCAGTAGTTCCAACGTGCGCTGTAACCGGTGTTAAATGTGTCTACATCAATTTTTGTGCCTACCGATGCATGATAGTTAATAAGTACATCAGCTTGCGTTATTTCGCTCAACTGCATGCCCATATTTGTCAGCTCTGTATTAACGGCATCACGTACGCGCTTTTCCATTAATGGACTGATCTGATAATTGGTCGTATTTTTAGTTAAACTAGCATCTTGAACCCAAGCAAAGGTTTTATAATTACTAAAATCAGCCGATTTATCGTAATCCCAATCAGGGGTTTTTGCGCATGCTGCTAAAAATAGCACTGCTGTTGCAATTAGTAGGTTTTTCATCACGTTTGCTCCTTGGCAAATTTAAACTCTATTCATTTGATAACATAACATAAAAAAAATCCCACAAATGACATTTTTCAATATGTTTGTGTTATTAAAGTTTACCTAACCCGAACTCTGGTTAAGATATTTACTAACTTACGCGTCAGACGCTTTCCAATTGCAAGTAAATTCAACGTAGTTAGCGTTGAAACTTGCCATTTAAACTAGCGACTGAAAATAGACTTATTATCCAGAGTTCAAGTTACTTGGTTGTAAGTTTAGTTGTTATTAGCTGAATTATAGATTAATTAGTCATCAGTAGTGTGCTCTACTTCTATCCAATCTTTTTCATCGACCCAGTTTTGTGCGCCATCTTTAACTGAGCGAATAGGCACAATGTAATCGCAGCTAATTTGTGGTTTTACCGAGGCAAATATTGGCACAAAACCAAAGCTTAATGCGGTCTCTATAATTGCTTTTTGGTTTTGCGGGTCGATATCGGCCGCCTCATCAATGTAAATAGGAATACGGTATAAGTTTTGTTCTTGGTCGCTCAATAGGTAGCGAATAAACAGCATGCCGCATAATAATTTAATGGTGATACGCGTTCCGTTTGAACCTGCTGAATCGATTTTTTCAAAGTGCTCCGTTTCGCCAGCGCGGTTTACCACTTCAAAACGAATATCAAATAAATCGGTTAATGTTAAACCCGCTTTATCAGAGGCAAGCTTAATTAAATGATCTTTTGCTTCATTAACCGCGCTTTCGCTGTAAGGTTCTTGGCTGAGTAAATCTAATGTATCACCTTGTTCAAACTGGTTTGACGTACTGATAATTGTATCAATACTATCAACCAGCATTTTACGTGGTATTACATTGATTTTAAACGCTTGTAAGTTAGAAATACGGTGCTGACTAATGCCTTTATTAAAGCTGTTCATTTCACGGCGCAGACGGTCTAAATCTTCCCGCAGGCCTTTAATCGTGGCTGCAACTTCGGTCAGTGCAACACGCGCTTGGCGCTCAACAGCGTCACGTTCATTATCAATATTATGAAATGCACCGATGAGTTTTTGGTATTTACTAAACTCGTCGTTTTCGTTATCAAACTTAGTAATACCCGCATTATAAATATGCAAATAAGTGTTACGCACGTTAATATCAAAGTTACGTAGCTCTTGGCAGTTTTTATTAAAGTGGTGTACTAAATCACTGAGATTATCAAAGTCGATTTGAATATCAATCATGTACGGGGTGATTTTACCAGTATACAAATCAAGAGTATGGTCAATTCGTTCAGATTTCACTTGGCGTAGGCGATCTGCTTGGCGAGAAATAAGATCTTTTTTCGATTTAATAATCGAGCGTCTATCAGCAATTGAGCCGCTATTTTTTTGAATATCTTGTAAGTAATCGTCTACTTGATCACGCTCTGCAAGTAATTGTTTTTTGAGCATCGATTGTGCATCGACAGATTGCAGCATTACCTCAAACTGTTCAAAGCGTTTTAACGCGCTTTCGGCTGACATGAGCTCATCGTATAACGCGTCTTTTTCTTTTTGTTTGTCAGCTACATTGGCAGCTACATCGCGCTGTTGCTTAAATTCCTTTAATGAATGTTCAAGCGCTGTTAGCTGGGCGGTTAATTGCTCTTTGTTCTCGCCGCTTTGCATTTGCACAGATGAGAGCTTTTTAAGTTTAATCGTTGCGCCGGGCAGGGTAAGTACACCGCCTTTAACGTTATCTGATAATTGCTCTAAAAATGCGCCAAACACATCTTCATCGGTGATATCAATATCGCCATTGCTGGTGGTGGCGAACGAGAGAATATCTGGGTTTAAAATACGTGAAATTTCTTCAACATCTTTTAACGATAAGTCCTCGCGCATACGCGTGAATAAATTGAACTCAAGGTTTTTAAGTTGCAGCTTTAAGCTTTTTATTTGCTTTTGTGTTTCGCTAATGCGGTAGTCAAGGGTGTGTAAGCTTTGCCCTTGCGCACTATTTATTGAGTGCGAAAGTGACTCGTAATCTTGCTTTAACTGGCTAAGGCTCACTTTTAAGGTCGCCATATTCACCAATTCAAATTCAGATTTTAGTGCACCAAAATCTAAAAACCATTGCTCGATTTGTGTTTGTCTGCGCTCAATATCACGCGATTGCTGCACATAAAGCTGTTGTTTTTGCTCAAACTCGTGCTTTTCGTGCTCTATGTTCTCAAGGGCGATATTAAGTTCATCTAATTGCGCTTCTTGATACGTGTCAAAATCAATTAAGGCTTGATCAATTTTTGGTGCGTATGCGGCCAGTTTACCTTTAAGCACGGTTTGGTTTTCAAGCATAGACTCAAGCGCGCTAATTGGCTCTTGCATAGATTCTAGCGCTTTTAACTCACGTTTTGCGCGGTTTACTTTATCGAACGAGCGACGCCATACTTCATAAAAATCGACTTTTGAATTTGACATATGGCGTTCAAACACGCGCAACATAAAGCGTTTTACATCTGCAGCACCCAATTTATGCAAGTTTAAAATTCGGCGGAAAATCTCTTTATAAATAGCCGAGTCTTGCACATTATTAAGCGGGATCATTTTTAAGTTAATGTCGCCATCAAATGGCGTAGCACCGCCTGTTAATAACGCGTTTAACTCTTGCGCTTTAAGCTCAATAGGATTAAAGCCTTGCTCTTTTAAGTGATTAAATAGCTTAGTGAATTTTATAATGGTTTTACCTTGAGTGTACTGCTCAAGGTTAAGCTTTCCTTGGTAACAAAAAAACTGATGCGCGTAACCTGCTATTTTACCAAGCCCTGCTACACCAATAACAACAGGGCCATGGGGGAGGTCGGCTTCAAGTAAAATATAAGATTGATCTGACGAGAAATAAAACTTACGGGTTTCGTCTAAATCATGGCCATCCCATTCGGTAAGGCGTAAATCATTGATCAGCGGAAATTGCAGGGCGTTAATGACCGAGCTTTTACCGGTATTATTAGGGGCACAAATAGAGCTGCTTTTATCAAGTGGGATCACACATTTTGCATAACCTGCGGTGTTTAAAAGTGCGAGTTTGCTGAGTCCGTAAAGGTTTTTCATTATTCGTCCTCACCAATATAGGTTTCTTCGTTCACTTCCATTAATGCATCGATATAGCGATAAGCAGGTGCTTGTAACATAAAGCCATTTTCCACTTCACGGGCAAGGCCTAAGCGTATCATGCGTAAGTATACGTCTTTACGTAAGTCAGAGCCTGAAAAAATTTCGAGTTGATCAAACAAGTGTTTGTTCATCTGTACTAATGTTTGCATTAGTTCAAGGTCATTCACTTCATCAAACAGGGCACGCATTGGATCTTTACCTGAGTTGGCATAGTGTTCAATCAAAATGTAAATGGTTAGGGCAATCGCGCGGGAGATTTTTCCCATATTTGGGGTGCTTTCGTCACTGGCAAAGTAATAAAAACCACGGCTATCGTGTTGTAAATCATGGCCAAGGGCGCTAAATAATGCGCGATATGCATCAATTTGTTGATCAAGTTCTTGCCACATTACCGTGTCTTGTTCGCTAATATGATAGCCCGAGACTAATTTTTTATTAATCGTTTGTAGGTGGCTTAGTTCATCTAAATTTATGTGTGTCATAACGGTTACTCATTTCCTGTTGATGATTGTGAAGATGCAACAGGGTTAGAATTAAAGGGTGTTGTATTAAAAGGAAAGAGTGAAAAATGTTGTCCTGCGATTTTAACGCGCATTTTTTTATCGCTTTGATTTATTTCAATATCAGTGTCGCTTACTAGCTTTTGATATAAAAATAGCATTTCGTCTGCTTCAAGGTCAGGGTAGCTTTCCCCTAAAAAGCTTAATAATGGTTGTGGTTTTTTACGCTTCGCATTAAAGCGCTTTTTAAAGTTCGCTTTTACATTGTTGTAATCAGGAATATTAGGAGTAACAAAAGCGGGCACATCGTTTTGGTCGGGTAGTTCATATTCGCTGTGCTCAAACTCCGTTAAAGTGGCCATATAAGCGATGATATGGCGTTGTTGCCCGAGTGAAAAACGTTGCGTGTCAGATACAAAATGAGGTTGAACTGTACTTAGCATATTATCAACACCATTTTTACGCACCAATCCCAGCACTTTTGCCGCTTGGCGAGTGATCATATTATTGCGGCGCAACTCTTCACGCAGTGGCATCAGCATATCGGCACTTTTACGTAAGCTTTCGCGACCTACTAGGTGCATCTCTAAAATGCGGGTGCGCAGTTGCTCTAGCATACGTTTGTCTTGGTAGGCTTTGCCTGAGCGCTCTATGTACTCAATTTGCGTACTTATTTGTGTTTCAATGGTACTAAAACACGCATGAAAATCGCCACGAATATCAACCATCTCAAGCATTGGTTCTATGTACTCGTCAAATGCTTCAATGACGGCTTTATAGCGCTTTTGCAGTGATTGCACTGCGTTATTGGCTTTAGCTTGTTCGACTATGTTTAAAATGGCGTTTTCATTGTGGGCAAATAATTTCATTATTTTACGCACTCGATCATCCATAATGCGGCTAAAGCGGCGCATCTCATCGTAGTCTTCAATGCTACCGGCATTATCTAGGCGGTTGCCTAGGCGTGCTAAATCTTCAACCAATACGCTAATTTCTTGTGCTAGGCCTAAATGCTCTTCCTGTAATAAAAAGGTGGCGAAATCTGCAATGGCACGGTTAATTTCAAGCTGAGATGATTTTGCCAAGGGAATAATAATATCTTGGTTTAAAAGCCGATTGGTTTCTTTATAGATCCGTTCGTTTGACCACGTTGGTTGTTTTTGTTTGATCGCACTTTGTACGTCTTTTAGGCTAAAATCGGCCATTTTAAAACGTTTAAATAGCAGCTCTAACATTCCCCAGTGCTCGGTTAGGGTATTTAGCAACTTTTTAGCTGGGATCATAAAGCTCCAAAAAATCTAATGAGTGCTGTGTACCTGTGTTATTTGGACACAGCAATTACTTATATAATATTAAATTGGCAATAGTTTTACACAGCCTTTGGTGCTAGACTGCGCGCCGTGTCGATTACTGACACCTAGTATACAATTTTTACATTTTTATAAAGGTTGTTCAAACACCATGGTAACTGCAATTATCCTAACCCTGATAGCGCTTGCATTCGTGCTCATCGTTATAGAGGATATTATCCATGTAAACAAGGCCAAAACCACGCTTTTCTTTGGTACTTTATGCTGGATTATCTTATTTATCTCGCCTTTAAACGGGCAAACCCCCGAAAGTGTACAACACCAACTTGACCACAATATTTTAGAGATTGCCACATTATGGTTGTTTTTAATGGCTGCAATGACCTTTGTTGCCTATTTAAACTCTAAAGGTTTTATCCAAAATATTGTGCACAAGATCATGCCAAGCTCGATTAGCGAGCGAAAGTTAATGTTCTTGATTGGTGGCTTTTCATTTTTATTCTCGTCGATTTCAGACAACATTACCGCGACGCTAATTTCATTGGCCGTTGTTATGTCGTTAAAACTGGACCCGAAAAAACTGATTAAGTACGCAACGTTAATCATCTTCAGTGTTAACTCTGGTGGTGTGTCGTTAATTACTGGTGACGTAACAACCTTGATGATTTTCCTTGATGGTAAAGTCAGTATTGGAAATTTACTACTGTTAATTGCCCCTGCATTATTTAGTGTTGCTTTATTGGCCGTTATGCTGTCATTTGGGTTAAACGGTGCGGTGCAGTTTACTAAGCAAGAAGATCGCCGAATTGAAAAAACGGATATAACCATTGCCGTTATTTTCTTATCGACGATTATTGCAACGCTGACACTTAGTGTGATGTATCACGTACCTCCATTGTTAACGTTCTTGTTTGGTTTATCGTTAATGTTTTTGACGGCGCAATTTTTAATGCGCAAAAAAGACGTCAACAAAAAAATCATCGACTACATTCGTGAAATTGAATACGACACGCTGCTGTTTTTTGTGGGTGTACTACTGCTTGTTGGTGCGCTAAAAGAAGTGGGTATGCTAAGCAAGTTTACGAATTTGTATGAGTTAATGGCACCAGAGTATGCAAACTACTTAATGGGTATACTCTCTGCTGCGGTAGATAACGTCCCGCTGACTGCTGCGCTGCTTAAAGCTGAAATAGTCATGAGTCCGCAACAATGGTTGTCGTTCACGTATGCAACTGGTGTGGGCGGCTCAATGCTTATTATTGGTTCTGCGGCAGGTATTATTGCGATGAGTAAAGTAAAAGCACTCACATTTTTAAGTTATTTACGTATGTCGTTGTATTTATTAATAGCGTATACAATCGGTTATATGGGCTCATATTTAGCAGGTAGTTTTATTTAATGACCTTTATTAATTAAAACAACTTGACAGCTAGACGTCTAAACGATAACTTTCAAAGCCCACTTTATGTGGGCTTTGTTATTTTAATTGGCAATTATAAAATGCAATTAATCTAACATTCAGAAGAGGTGCGGTATTTAGGTACTTAATGTGAGGCGACGACTGCCAACGACCATTAAGGAGGGAAATATTCGCCGAGGAAAACAACTGCACGTCACAGTGGTTTTTCGGTTTATGGGGCTGAATCCTCAAAACTGTCACCAAATTAGGTGGAGAGCTTCTGGCAGTGGACTTTTCTTATCGAGCACCCCCTTGCCAAGTTCTTCTTGTATTACCGTGGTTTGAATGCCACAAAAGGAGACGACATGAATACCCAATTAGCTGCTAATAACGCGCAACAGTCAGCACAAAACCAAAAAACAGATCACGTAGTAGCAAAATTTGGCGGCACCAGTGTGGCCAACTTTGACGCTATGAGTCGTTGCAGTGAAATTATTGTAGCCGATAACAATGTACGCGTAGTGGCTGTAAGTGCCAGTGCAGGTGTCACTAATCACCTTGTTGCATTGTGTAAAAAAGATATCTCAACGGATGAGCGCGCAGAAAACATCACCGGCGTGTTAGCCATTCAAGAAGCTATTTTAAATGAGCTATCGCTTGATGCGGACTTAGCCCATGGCTTTGACGAAACTATTAAAGCGTTTCAAGCTTTAGCCAGTGAAGGCGTTAAATCAAAACAACAACAAGATGAACTCCTGAGTTTTGGTGAGCGCTTATCGTCGTATTTATTTACCCAGGTGCTGCGTTTGAATGGTTTAAACGCAATTCGTTTTGATGTGCGCCAAGTATTAAAAACAGACAGCCAGTTTTCAAAGGCTACACCAGATGTAGCGGCCACCGCTGCGGCTGCGAAAGAGCATTTGATCCCGCTATTAGCTGAGCACGTTATTGTCACACAAGGTTTTATAGGCAGTGATGCGCATGGCCAAACGACCACTCTTGGCCGTGGTGGTTCAGATTACAGCGCAGCATTATTGGCCGAGGCAATTAACGCCAAAAGCGTGCATATTTGGACTGACGTGGTAGGTATATTTAGCACAGATCCACGTTTATGTGCCAAAGCAACACCGATTGCGCGCTTAAGTTTTGATGAAGCAGCAGAAATGGCCACTTTTGGCGCTAAAGTGCTACATCCTGCGACTATTTTACCAGCAAGCCGTAGTCACATTAACGTCTTTGTAGGTTCGAGCCGTGAACCAGAGCGTGGTGGTACGTGGATTGAGCGTGAAAAATCACAATTGCCAGGTATTCGTGCAGTTACACAGCGTAAAAACCAGTTATTGCTTACGCTTAAGAGCCCAGAAATGCTATTAGCCAGCGGTTTTTTAGCGCGCGTGTTTACGATTTTAAGCGAGTTTAATATCTCGGTTGATTTAGTTACCACGTCAGAAATAAGCGTGGCTATTACATTGGATAACGCGCCAAATGCATCGCGTCCTGAGCTTGATCAAGACTGTTTAGATAAATTAGCAGAGTTTTGCCATGTCTCGGTAGAGAACAATTTAACGCTAGTGGCGCTGATTGGCTCACAAATTCAATTACGTCAGCACGAAATGAATTTAATGAACGTATTAAGTGATTTTAATATTCGCTTAATCTGCCATGGTGCTAGTAAGCACAACTTATGCTTTTTGGTCGAACAAGCTGAATCGGATCGCGTTGTACAAGCCATTCATAGCCGCTTATTAGAAGTTCAAAACGCCGCGTAATTGGTCGATAGTATTTACCACAGAGCACTGCCAGTCAGTGCTCTGATTACTCACTACACTCACATCAAACTCATTATATTGGCAGCTTACAGCGCGCAAATGAGCCTGCGTTAATTGATCAAACACATTGGGACTCAGTAATTTAGCAATCGGCTGGCAAGTGGCTTTAGCGAGTGCTTCTTTTAAGGTCCATATTCTAAAAAATCGCTCAGCGCCTTGTTGTTGATTTTGCGTTATTAAATTTACTTCATCAGGGTGGTAAAAATGCTTTGCGAGCTTTTCAAATGGGCGCTTTGTGCTTATTTTTTCAATATCAAAACCAAACTCAATTCGCTCAATATTCAGCGCGGCACCGACAAAACCGTTTGAGTGCGACAGGCAACTGCTAAACACGGTGTTACTGCCCGTTATATGTATGAGTAATTTACTGCTAGGCTCGTCAAATTCAGAGCTAATATGATGAGCTGGTAACTTGGCAAACTCTGGGGAGCTTTGCTTTACTAAATACTTAAGCAGCAGTCGAGTGGCTAAATATTCTTGCTTGGCTTTGTTACTTTTACGACGAGTGATCACCGCGAGTTCAAAAGGGCTCAATAGCGTATTTAAATCGAACTTATCAATATTTAAATGCTGGGCATCACATAATAAAATTGTGTGTGTATTGAGTGGCTGCATCGTGTGCTTTGTAATGACTAGTTGCTGCTGAAAAAATAACGCCGGCATAAAATCCACAATTAAAGAGATAAAAGAATAAACATGTTTATATTTTGTGCGAATGTGCACTGGTTATTTAAGCCAAGGCAAATTTATTACTCAGTGACTGTGAAATATGGTTTAATTCACAATAATGAAAAATAATAACAGATTTGTAGATGTATGGCACAATCGCGTGATGGTTTTCAAAGCCGCCTTGGCTTTGTTTTAGCAGCGTCTGGCGCTGCGGTAGGATTAGGTAATATTTGGGGGTTCCCCACGCAAGCTGCAAATCATGGCGGCGGCGCATTTTTACTAGTCTACTTTATTGTAATATTTTTATTGGCATTACCCGCTTTATATACTGAATTATATTTAGGTCATAAAGCGCAAGCTAATCCTGTAAAAGCACTCAGAAATGCATGGCAAGAGCAAGCGCCACAAGTAGGTGCTGCTGCGGGTTACCTAGGCTTAGCAGGCGCTATTGTGATGCTTAGCTTTTACTCCATTGTAGCTGGATGGATGCTTGCCTACGCGCTTGAGCCTATAGCCCTATTTTTAGGGTTTACTGAAATCAGCACGTTTTTAAAAACCGACTCGATGGCACGTAATTTTATATTTACGCCACTGATGCTGTTACTCACCGCGAGCATTATTCTCAAAGGAGTTAAATCTGGGATTGAAACTTGGTCTCGCAGGTTAATGCCTATGTTGTTGGTTTTACTGGTGGGATTAATTGCTTATATAGCAACGCTTGATGGCGCTAGTAATGGCTTTGCTGCGTATTTAGTCCCTGACTTTAGCCAAATACTCGACCCAGGATTAATTATTGCGGCAATGGGGCAGGCGTTCTTTTCGTTGTCACTGGGTGTGGGTTGTATGATGATTTATGGCTCGTACTTACAGCCTGATGCTAACTTACCGCGTTTAACCGCATCGGTGGCATTGCTAGATACAGGGGTGGCGTTTTTAGCCGGTTTATTAATTATTCCTGCCATTTATGTGGCGCAGCACAATGGCGTTCAAGTATTTAGTGATGGTAAATTGGTGGGCGAAGGGCAGTTAATTTTTGCAATTTTACCGCAGTTATTTAATACCATGGGTGAAGTCGGGTTGTTAGTTGGTTTACTATTTTTTGTATTGATGTCGATTGCATCGCTTACTTCAACAATTTCATCAACCGAAATTCCGGTGGCTTTTCTCGTCGAAAACCATCAAGTAGAGCGTAAACAGGCGACTTTTTTAGTAAGCCTTACAGTACTTACAGCATCATCGTTGATTATTTTTAACTTTGATTGGTTATTCGGTTTAGTGATTATGGTATTAACACAGTATCAATTACCGCTGATGGGCTTATTTTACTTTATCACTGTGGGTTGGTTATGGCGCCGTGGTAATCAATTGCATAAAGCTACAAGTGGTGTACGTTATTGGTTTGCACAGTATATTCGTTTTGTATGCCCAATATTGATGACGGCTGTGTTTGCCAATGTCGCGTTTGGTTGATAGTTTAGCCGTCAGCCGTCAGCCGTCAGCCGTCAGTTTTTAGTTTTACTGGGTTATTAGCCTTTAATGAATACACTAAGCGTTATATCCAAGGAGGGATTATGAACAGAGAAATTAAAATACCAACCCTACCTGAATCGGTAGCAACAGCAAAAATTACTAATCTTTATGTTAATGAAGGCCAAATAGTCTATGTAGACGATGTGCTATTTGATGTTGAAACAGACAAAGTCGCTCTAGAAGTGATGGCTGATTGTAATGGCCTTGTTGAGAATTTAACGATTACCAATGGTGACCATGTTAAAGCTGAGCAAGTTGTAATGACTGTTCAACTGCTTGCTGACAGTGAACTGCCAGCAAGACCCACAGCTCAAAGCGCCAATAACAGCACACGTGACTTGGCAGAAGAAGCAACGGTTACTCCACCTTTGTTTTCTAAATTTAATGTAGGTTTAATAATTGCGCTAGCAGTAGGGGCTTTAGCTATCCTTTTTGTGCTGGGTAAATAGCTAGTATGACCAATTATGTGAACCATCCACTCTATGGCAACGAGCCAATTCCCTCTGGTAATAGCTACACAAAGCAAGAAATCGATAATGCCCATTGGCGATATAAGAGTGTGCGTTACTTTCCAGAAACAGCAATCCCTGCAGCTATTGAAAAACAAAGTTACTGTGTATACCCAAGACAACTCTACGTTGATATAACAGAGCACTGTATCGATTGTCATAGAGCTTTTATATTTTTTGCGAAAGAGCAGCAATACTGGTTTGAACAATTAAAGTTTTGGATTGATGCACATGCAATCAAGTGCTTTGAATGCAGAAAGAAAAGCCGTGCAATAAACCGGCTGCAAATTACCTATGTAAACTTAATCATTAAAGACCATATAGCGCCATAGGAAACCCAATTGCTCAAGTCCAGCGCGCAACAGCTTTTTGAGTTAGGCGTGATCAAAAAGATTAATAAAATAAATGCTATCCGTAAAATGTAAGTAGACGTATTTAAGGGACCTATGTGATGAAGTTTTAACTTAACCTGTCAGATCCGATTAACTGAGCTTTACCAAAGCTGACAGTCAGAAGTCTGTCAATTGCAGGGATTAAGGGTTTTAATGTCTGAAGTCAAGATTTGACCCCTTCTGCCTTTTATATTGCGTTTTTAGCCAATCCTTGGTTGATTTTATGTTGCATATAAATAACATGGAAAATTGATGTAATAAAAGGATTTAACCAAAGATTGTCACCTTTATTAGAGCCCGCAATTAAATTAATACGATTACGTACCATGATAACCCAAGTTACATCGAAAGCACTAGATATAGCATGAATACCAATTGAGCTTTTTAGAATAGTAAGGTCATGATAATTAGCTAAACTATAAATTAAACTACCTAATGAAATAATAAATAAAACAACGGCTGTTGCAATAAATAAGTTAGGTATTTTAAGTTCGGTATGTTGATTAATTTGGCTTGTGAAACGATAGAGCTTATAAATTAAATACGAGCCTATAGTTAGCACACATAAAATTAGAATCTTAAATACTGAGTCCGTTTCAAATATATCCGAAAATCCTTTTTTCATTTATTCTCCAGAGCTGAAAGTAGACTGAGCCTATATAGCAATATAACGAGGCTGTAAAATAACTCCAACAGCCAAATTCAATAAAAAACGAGCTCCTGTATTAACTCTAAGCTTTTTTAAAGCATTAGGTAATGCATTTGGAACCCATAAAACAGGCTGTTTTTCTTAAAAAAGAGTAATTCTACAGCTACAACGCTATATTAAGCGGACTAAGGTTTGTTTTTACTTCAGATATCTAAAGTGTCTTTATTTTAAATACAAATAACGAATTACCTTTACCAGTCGCAACCAATAAGTGACGATTATCATCGGTAACAGTAATAGATGAAATTCTATTTAATTTATTATCATGAACACTTAATAATTTATTCTTATAGCTAAGTCGCCCATCAGCACTCGCGCTAAATAAATATAGGCCGCTACCCGACTCCCCAGCTACATATATTTTTAAGCCGTCAGACGATATCGCTAAGCTACTTGCTCCCTCTAGGCCAGATCCGCCAATATCCGAATTATTTATTGCCTGTAAAAATGCATATTGTCCAGTATCCAGTTTGTGAAAAACAACAAGAGAATTACTTCCTGAACAAGCAACATACAAAAATCTTCCATTTGGTGAGACAACCATTTTTTGTGGGTTAATAAATTGCTTCACACCCGCAACGCCATTTTTTAATACTTGTTTCACCAATAAGTCGCCCCTGACACTTCTATCATAAATGGTTAATTGATGACCATCAAAACCTAGAACATATAATTCATTATTTAATGGAGATAAAGCTACTGCAATAGGTTTTCCCAAGTCATTGCTAAGTGGCTTGGCGTCTTTTACTACTCTATTCAAACTAATCTTTTTATCCGACATTATATCTAAAATAGAAATAGCGTTACTCATATAACTTGCAACGTAGAGTTGCTTTTCGTTGGTAGTCTTGACTATATCCCAAGCGCCTAAAAGGCCAAAGTTATCCAGTTCACCCACAGGCACATCACTATCAAATACTCTGTCATAGCTTAGACCGTCACTGATAAATTGACTAAAACGGTAACTCCTATTACTTTTAGAAAATTTTGTTAAGGCACCGTCATAGAATCCAGTAACGACTACCTGATTACCGTGATCAAAATAGGTAACACCAGAGGCGCCTTCTAAACCATTTATGTTGGTAGAGGCATTCTTAAACACTTGGCTGAAGGTTAGATTAAAATTCTCGTCTAAATTAAAAACAGCGAAAGCATTATCGTCTCCACTAGAAACAAAAACCTTAGAATTATCTGAAAGAACTTTAACGCTTCTAGGATTACCTAAACCATCAACATCGTTAACATCATCTTTTAGTATTTGGATGAGCTGAAGACTTTCTATATCACTAGCATAAGTTGCATTGAAGTTAACTAGCATTATAAAAAAGAAAAATGTAATCAGTTTTTTATTGTTAAACATTAACTATAAACTCTCTTAAAAACATAACAGCTTTATCAGAGGACACTTCCTTATTTTAGCCCGAAGACATCCTTATTTTATGAGCTATATTAATAGCAAATAGTGTAAGTTATTGCCAGCTATAAATTTTATACTTACTGTAGGTTATTTGAACATATGACAAAGGTGAAAACAAAAAAGACATCCATTTTAAAGTTTGTTAAGTTTTCTTGAACAGAAAACGGCGTAGCAACGTCAGTAACAGCGAGAAACTACTGGCCTAGTTTTTTCACACTCAATTAAAACGTCAACTATTGCCTTAAGGCACTATTTTTTATGTCTGTAATTTAGGTGACTGCGTTTATGGATTGAGCTAAGGAGAATGAAACCGTGATTATGTTTAAAATGTTCACTTACTGCTGATTTCAATCGATGCGTTTGTTGTTTTACTTCTGATGAAACTTAAAATGGGTGTCATTTTAAGTTATGCATTTGGAACCCATAAAACAGGCTGTTTTTCTTAAAAAAGAGTAATTCAACAGCTACAACGCTGTATTAAGCGGACTAAGGTTGTGAACGTGACCTGTTTTTTACTTCTGATGAAACTTAAAATGGGTGTCATTTAAGTTTTCATTTTATTGGGCGAGTATAATAGACTTGTTATGTTTCAAACCCACAGTTTCCAGCGATATAGATTACCCTCGGTTTCCGATGCTAAATTTACATAGCACTTTGTTAAGTACTTAAGATGTTTAGTATTTAAGTCTATTTTAATTTTAAAACCTGAGAAATACATACTATCAAGTTGATACTTAATCATCGTGTCATGGTGTTCCCAATGATAGATTTTTCTGAAGTATTCTTTAGCCATTTTCTCGCTAGGAAAGGAAAACACTAATTCGAATTTAGTAGATTCTAATTCAGAGTAATCTTTTCGAAGTGACTCAACTATTGTTTCGATTCTATCCATGTTCAACTTGAAATGTAACCCACTGTTTTTATTGCTTTTAAATGCCTTGTTATAAGGCGTTTCTCAAATTTAAATTGAATAGCTCTTCGCACTCTTCATGTTTAACTACGATGCTTGGGCTCACCCTTATCTCACAGTTGATCAAATCAAGTAAAACAGCCAATTCTTTCTCAGACCACACTGGTCCTCGACGATAATCGAATATTAATTCGTTATTACTAAAAAATGCACCTAAATCAGGAAGGCTAACTCCTTTATATGTCATTTTTACAAACAACATACGAAATGGTTCTGCTTCGCCATTTATAATCATTTCAGCTGCGCATGGAAACTGGCTAAGTTTAATTTCAGATTCGGTTGGCAGGTGCCATAAAAAAGAATCTAAAGAACTACGATCAGAGATCAAGGTAAGTGCATTATAAACTCTGATAATTTCTGATTCCATATAGCCTTGAAAAGCTATTTCAGGTAAATAACCATCATCTATTTCAAAATACTCTTTAAGGTCAGACAGAATACTCATAATTACGAGAGCCTTATAACATTTTAGTATTTATGCGACACGCAGTTTGTGTTGCAGTGTTGCTTGTTGGATTGAGGCGCTACCTGCTCGTGTGTCGGAGTTGGTGTTGTTTATGCTATGGACTTTACTTATAGAGAAAGGCTTTTTATGGCCTAAGCGATATCAAGCCAATTTCATTGGCGTGTCTATCGTATCTAAGCTATCCCTGCGTAGCTCAGTATTTATTATGTCCCTATTAAACCTAATGTTTAACTGTTAAGCAATGATATTTTTTCACGCACAGCTGCTACTAGCCTGAACAATTAAGCAGGTTAATCATACGAATAGCACTTGTGTTATCGATACTGAACTTCTATTTTACTAACGGCCGCTTATCCCTCATAGCAGCCTGTCAGCTGAACTCTAAATTAAGTTTTAGAGCTGATATGAGCTACTTCAGCTTATGTAATTTAACAGGCTTGAGCAAAGCTAACTAGGTTGATTTTTTGTGCTTTGGTTTTTAAACCTTTACCTAGCACCTAGCACCTAGCACCTAGCCTTATTTAACTTCATTACTCAGAGGCTTGTTGTGAGTAAATTCAAGGGCATTATCTATTGTTGTTTGGGCAATCTCAGCTAAGGCTTCTTTGGTAAAAAAACCTTGGTGCCCGGTGACTAATACGTTAGGAAAGCTTACCAATCGTGAAAATATATCGTCTTGCATTATTTCGTCACGACGGTCTTTAAAAAATAGCTCTGATTCTTGCTCGTAAACATCAAGTCCTAAATAGCCAAGCTTCTTACTTTTGAGTGCGCTGATACAGGCTTTACTATCGACTAATGCGCCGCGTGAGGTGTTAATAAGCATAACGCCAGTTTTCATTTTGCTAAATGCTGTTTCATCAATTAAGTGGTGGGTGCTTTCGTTTAATGGGCAATGCAGTGAAATAACATCACTTTGGGTGAGTAAAGTGTCTATATCGCATAGGGTGTAATTACCCTCTGTTGCATAAGGGTCGCAAACCAATACATTTGCACCAAAGCCATTGAGTATATTAACCAATGCTAGGCCAATTTTCCCGCAGCCAATTACGCCAATGGTTTTTTTAAATAAGTTAAAGCCAAGCAAGCCGTTTAAGTCAAAGTTATCTTCGCGAATGCGGTTATATGCTTTATGGGTTTTACGATTTAAAGTGAGCATTAATGCGATGCAATGTTCAGCAACTGCTTCTGGGCTGTAGGCTGGCACACGGCATACTTTGATGTTATGCGCATTTGCGGCAGCTAAATCAACGTTATTAAACCCCGCGCAGCGCAGTAAAATACATTTAATACCGTAGTGTGCGAGTTGTTCAATGACGGTTTTATCAACCACATCATTAACAAATACACATACCGCATCAAAGCCTTGGCAAAGTATGGCCGTTTGCGCATCGAGCGATTGTTCAAAATGGGTTAATTTGATGTCTGTTTGATTTTTTAAGCAGGCATCAAAAGATGTTTGTTCATACTTTTGCGAACTGAAAAGCGCCATTGTTAGTTGCGTCATTAATTGTACTCTCTATTACCTGTTTTAAGGTGTCGGGTTTAGTGCGCGGTGCGTAGCGCACGGCTAATTGCCCCTCAGAGTTTATTAGAAACTTAGTAAAATTCCATTTTATGGCACGGTTTTGTGCTATTCCTCGGGTATGTGCTTTTAAATAGTTAAATAATGGGTGAGCTTCAGGGCCATTCACCATTACTTTACTAAACACAGGAAAGCTAACATTAAACTGTTGTTGGTAAAAGTCTTTAATATCAGGGTTATTTATTGGTTCGTTGTAATCAAACTGATTACACGGAAAGGCCAACACAGTAAAACCAAAATGCTTATATTGTTGGTACAGCTTTTCAAGCGCTGTTAATTGCACTGAAAAGTTACATTTACTGGCCGTATTAACAATTAAAATAGTGCTGCCTGTTAATTGGCTCAGATCAAAGTTTTCGCCATTATAAAGTGGGGCGCTGAATTGATATATGCTATCCATAGGTTTCCTGTTTTGTCTCGTCCATGAAGAAATGTAATGAAGACTTTTTCATTCGCTTTTTGTCTATTCGGTTGAGATAATCAAATTATCTTTTTAAGTTACCACTGAAATAGGTCAATTTTATGTCAATGAAAGTCGCATTTATCGGTTTAGGCGTTATGGGGTATCCAATGGCAGGTCATTTAGCTGCTGCAGGCCACCATGTAACGGTATATAACCGCACCACAGAAAAAGCACAACAATGGGCAAAAAAGTACACCGGTGAGGTGGCATTAACGCCTGCAAAAGCCGCTGAAAATGCAGATGTTGTATTTATGTGTGTAGGTAACGATGATGATTTACGCTCAGTTGTATATGGCGCAGACGGCGTGATTGCAGGTATGCAAACGGGCACTATTTTAGTGGATCATACAACAACGTCGGCAGAAGTGGCGCGCGAAGTGTCGGCTAATGCAGCACTTAAAAATATTGCCTTTATTGATGCGCCAGTATCGGGTGGCCAAGCCGGCGCTGAAAATGGCGTATTAACGGTAATGGCTGGTGGTGATGCGGTAGTGTTTGCAAAAGTACAGCCTATCATGGCGGCGTTTAGTCGCTTTAGCCAATTACTTGGTGACGTGGGCTCTGGTCAATTATGTAAAATGGTCAATCAAATTTGTATCGCGGGCGTTGTGCAAGGTTTGGCAGAGGGCTTACATTTTGCAAAACAAGCGGGCCTTGATGGTGAAAAGGTAATTGAAACCATTTCAAAAGGCGCGGCGGGTTCTTGGCAAATGGAAAATCGCTATAAAACCATGTGGGCAGGTGAATACGAATTTGGCTTTGCCGTAGATTGGATGCGTAAAGACTTAGGCATAGCCCTAGATGAAGCGAAAAGTAATGGCGCAACGCTACCGATGACAGCAACGGTTGATCAGTACTACGCTGACGTACAAGCACTCGGTGGTGGGCGTTTTGATACTTCAAGTTTATTAGCACGTATTGAAGCACTGCATAAAAAGTAATAGCTTTAATTGTAGCTTAGCGCCTTAAATCATATAGACGAAGGCGCTTTATTTATTAAGATCAAGCCGCTTACCGCTTACATACTCTGTGCGTAGTTATACAACGCTTTTAAAATAGTCAGATTTTTTTCATTATCGTCATGTTCATGGGCGAGGTTTTCAAGGGTTACCATAAAATCTTGTGCGCTGATCGAGGGTTGATCTTCACCATGCATTAGCTTGTTTTGGCAATATTGACGCCATTGATCGAGTTCATCTTGATTAAGTGATTGCGGCCAGTTACGGGCACGGTATTTAAACAATAAGTTATCAAACTTTTTATCTTCAAAATCTAACTTCATACCGGCTAATTGCTCAGGGCTAGCATCTCGGATAATGGCAAATTTAGCTTTATCAGCATGGCTGGTAAAGCCGTCGTATAGCATGTAATCGGTATTGGTGGTTTTACCGTAATCGGGCTTATCGTTAAACACTTCAGTCACTTTATCGCGCAGTGTTGAATTGGCTTTTAAAATCGCAAGATTTTTTAAGCATTGCTCGCGATCAATACCTAAACGGGCTGCATTTTCAGGTAATAATGTTTTAGCAGGTGCTAAAATAGGGCACTTGTTTAAATGCACTAGCTTTAAACCAACGGGTCGTTCATCCTCTGCAAGATCACTGCGCTTGGTATAAAGACGCGTACGCAGCTCTTCAACTGATAAATCCAGTAACACTTGCGGATCTTCCGTTAGGTTAAAGCATACTACCGCGTTTTTATTGGTTGGATGAAAGCTCATTGGTGCAATCCAGCTTGTACACCCTTGTGTAGCAGGTATACGTGACGAGGTATGTACCAGTGGCGTCATGTTAAACACATCTACTAATTCAGCTAAGGCTTTTTTACCACGTAATCCAAAAAAGAAGTTATACAGTTTAGGCTGCTTGTCTTTTATTAGTTTAGCTAGGGCAATAGTGGCGGTTACATCGCTTAACGCGTCATGTGCAGCGGCGTGTTCAATGCCATTGGCAACGGTTAAATGTTCCAGCTTAAAACTTGGGCTGCCATCTTCTTTGAGCGGCCATTCAATACCTTCAGGGCGAAGCGCATAACAAGCGCGCACTAAATCAATAATATCCCAGCGGCTATTATTGTTTTTGTATTCACGCTCATAGGGGTCGTAAAAATTACGGTAAAAGCTGTAACGGCTTACTTCGTCATCAAAACGAATGCTGTTATAGCCAGCTACGCAGGTATTAGGCACACTAAATTCAGCATGGATCTTGGCAATAAACTCAGCTTCAACTAAACCTTTTTGCATCGCCACTTGCGGGGTAATGCCTGTGATCAAACACGCCTCAGGGTGCGGTAAATAATCAGCCACCGGTTTGCAATATTCAATCAACGGCTCACCAATAATGTTTAAATCAAGATCGGTCCGAATCCCTGCAAACTGGCTAGGCTTATCCTTTTGCGGACTCGCTCCCCAGGTCTCATAATCGTGCCAGTATATCGTAGGTTGGTTTTCGTAATATGTTGGTTCGCTCATTCTGTCTCTTAGCCCTTTATTTATGCGGGTTTTTACTGCGCTTTCATTTGTTATTGTATTTTCGAGTATGTTGCAATCTGCGCATTGTGTGTATAGTATCGTGTATAAATTTTTTGCTAACTGTGTATAAAAAATTAAATGGCGATCAGCGACACCAAATTAAGAAAGCTGCTAGATAAAAATCAAACACCTTGCGTATTATCGCACAGAGATAGTTTAAGTGTAAGGGTATCAGCTAAAGGCACAATCACATGGCAATACCGTTGTCGTGTTGATGGCAGGCAGGTCATTATCTCGCTTGGCCGTTATCCTGGTTTAACCATTAAACAAGCACAAGACTACATACCTCATTTTCAAAACTGGCTCAGCCAAGGTAAAGACCCGCGCATAGAACTAAAACTTATGCGCAATGAAGCTAAAGGTTTACCCACAATGGCAAAGATTGCAGCCGATTGGGTTGAAAAAAAAGTACCGGACCTAAAAGAAAAAACACAAATACTTTATACACATCAAGTCAGCAAATGGGTTTTGCCATTTGTAAATGATGAAGCCAAACCACTTGATTTAATGACCATCAAAGATTGGATAAAATATTTTGATGATGTAAAAGCGCAGGGTAGTGCAAAAACTGCAGGCACAATATTAGTACGCATAAAATCCATAATCGGCTGGGCTGAAAAACGCGGTGATATAAAACCATTCAACCCAGTGTTAACCTTAAACGTAAACGATATTGGCGAGCAATCATCGGTAGGTCAGCGAGTCATGCGCTTTGACGAAATTGCAAAGCTGTGGATTCAAATCGAAAGCTCAAAAGCCACGCCAGCAACCAAAGCATGTTTGCAGCTAATTTATATAACAGGTGCACGGCAATCAGAGGTTCGTTTAGCCAAGTGGGAGCATTTTGATTTTGAAAATAACATTTGGACAGTACCGCCCGAAAACTCAAAAACAAATAAAGCCATCCGCCGGCCAATATCAACCAAAATGAAAGGCATCTTAGACACCCTTGCCATGGTATATGGTCGCAGCGGGTATTTAATACCGGGCAGTAAACCAAACAAACCAATGACCACCCACAGCATTAACCGCTATTGCTGCCGAATGTGGGATCACCTATTTGAAAAATACAAAATGCCTAAGTTTCTACCTCACGATGCCCGCCGATCAATATCAACATTGCTTAGTGAAAATGGCGTAGCGCCACACGTAACTGAAAAAATGCTAGGCCACACAATGCGTGGAGTAATGGCGGTTTATAATAAACATGATTGGATTAAAGAACAGGCAGAAGGGTATGAGCTTTATTGCCAATTTATTGAAGATGCAATTAAAGTTGAGTTAGTAAAGAATTGAGTCAGAGTAACTGGCTGATATTTCAGCTTCAATTATTACCCTATGAAGTTATTGATTAATCCTTTCACTTTCGTGTTGATAAGTGATTAAATACAATAATAAATAAGATAAATTTCAAGTGATGATTAAACACCTAAAGGAATGAAAAATGAATAAAAAATATGGCTTATCATTTATATCAGATGAAGATCTGTTTAATCATGTCAAAGAAACGATAGAGAAATACAGGTTCACAATCAATCTAAAGGAATTCAATAAAAACTTGGTTGATCCTATCAAGTTGACATTCGACTCTAAAATTTATAACAAATCAATTGAAGAAATAATCGAATCAGAATCACTCAGACAGATAGACAAATCTAATACAAACCACATCGGCTATTTTCATCAAAATATATTTAAATTTTTTGATGGTTGGGTGATACCTGATAAAGGCTTTGATGCAATAAATGAAGATAAAAAGTTTTTTGTAGAGATGAAAAATAAGCACAACACAATGAATTCATCATCAGCTCAAAAAACTTACATTAAAATGCAAAACAAAATTCTCAGAGATGATGAGTCGACATGTTACTTAGTCGAAATTATAGCGAAAAATAGCCAAGATATAACATGGAAGATAAGTTTGGATAGCGAGCAAGTCTCTAATAAAAACATTAGACGTACTTCTATCGACAAATTTTATGAAATAGTCACTGGCGAAAGTAACGCATTCAAAAACTTGTGCGAACAAATACCTAAAGTAATCAGTGATGTAATTGAAACTGGCGAAATCACTGCCGCAAGTAATACCGTTTTTGATGAACTCAAAGCCTTATCCCCAGATTTACTGAAAAGTATTTATTTACTTTCATTCAAAAAATACCAAGGCTTTGATGACTTAAATCTTGTAAAATAGCCGCATGTTGGCCTTTACTCTTTTTAATTTTACTAAGGTACGGTGCAAAACAAGTCATAAAAGGCCAGAAACTTATCTGGCCTTTTGCAATCTTAACTTTAAGAACTAGTTATTATTTTTAGTATTGAAATATAAATAAGGTCAGTTTTATCTGGCCCTAGATACATTTTTCTGTATACTTACACAGTAGTTTTAATAGCGGTAAAGTGCATGCTTAATTTAGAAAAATCCCCAAATAGTTTTAGTGCAGAGTTGTTAGCAGATATACTTTCTCTGCCTAAACGTTCTATCGAATCAAAAATCAATAAAGGTGAACTAGTCCCTTGTCCTAAAACTAATTTAATTCCGATAGAACAAGTATTACATTTCAAAGAAATCAAAAGTTTTCTTGAATCTAAGTGGGATGAAGAAGAGAAAATTAAGCCTTTACGTAACTATAATTTGATAGAGCTTTTTGCCGGAGGCGGTGGTTTGGCTTTAGGCATGGAAGCAGCTGGTTTTAATAGCGTGTTACTTAATGAGTTAGATAAACACGCATGCAGCACTTTACGGCACAACAGACCAAATTGGAATGTTGTTGAAGGCGACATATCACAAGTAGATTTTACAAAAATTAAAGAGCCAGTTGATGTTTTAACGGGAGGCTTTCCTTGTCAAGCTTTCTCTTATGCTGGTAAAAGTTTAGGGTTTGAAGATACAAGGGGTACGTTGTTTTTTGAGATGGCCAGAGCAATAAAAGAAGTAAATCCAAAAGTGTTCATGGCAGAAAATGTTAAAGCGCTTTTAAAGCATGAAGATGGTAGAACGCTCGATGTAATCAAAAATGTAATTGATGAGCTTGGCTACGTACTTGTAGAACCGAAAGTTTTAAAAGCGATCTTCTACAAAGTACCACAAAAGCGAGAGCGTCTTATTTTAGTGGGTATTAGAAAAGACCTTATTGATAAAGCTGACTTTAGCTGGCCTTCGCCGTATAAAAAAATATTAGCATTAAAAGACGCATTCTATAAAGGTGAGTTATTTAGTGCTGATGTTCAAAAGTCACCAGGACAAACATACCCCGAACGTAAAAAAGAAATTATGGATCATGTGCCACCGGGTGGCTATTGGAGAGACTTACCAGATGAACTTCAAAGAGAGTACATGAAGGCAAGTTACTTTTTAGGTGGTGGTAAAACAGGAATGGCAAGAAGGTTATCTTTATCTGAGCCTAGCTTAACCTTAACCACTGCACCAGCCCAAAAGCAAACTGAAAGATGTCATCCATTAGAAACCCGACCTCTACAATCTAGGGAATATGCACGAATCCAAACATTTCCAGATAATTGGGAGTTTCAAGGCCCACTATCAGCAGTATATAAACAAATAGGCAATGCCGTACCAGTAAATATGGCTGCTGCATTAGGCCGTGCTTTAGTCAGGTTACTAAACGATATTGAATGCTCTAAAGTTAATAGCTAAGTGTTTCCATTAGCTTAATGGTATTGTTCATTACCCAGCTTTTATCAATAGCCCCCCAAGATCGAATTTCATAGTAGCCGTTCTTGGGAGCACCTATAAAAATACACTCGATATCTAATTCCTCCAGCGCAGAGATTGTATCTTGCGCTGTTCGCCGAGGAATTTCTATTTCACTCATTATTTTAGGAATAGTATTAAACCCACGCTCAATCAAGCTAGCGATTAATAGCCTTCTATAAAAAGAGCTCTTTGTTTTACTTAAAACCATCTTTTATTAACTTCTTTAGTTGTTAAATACTTTAATAAATATTTTTATTGTTGATATTGAAGCTAAAGCCTATTTTAAGAGCTTGACTCACCATTTTAATTTAAATACCCCTTGCCCTTGCAATATTGAATAAGTTGAGGGTTTTCACCAAATGCAGAGGTACTTAGTTTTCCGGACTCATCAATGACGAGGTACTTTTCAACAAGTTCAATGGTCACAGTTATATCTGGGCTTGTTATATTGAATTTATTACGATAATTATCGTATTTAATATTTAAATGTTCCAAAAGTTTAAAGTAAATAACTAGATTTCTAAATTGCCCGCCGTCAACTTCTGAGCTTAAACAATTAAAAAATAGTAATGATAACTCTTGATTAGAAAGCTGAGCTCTAAGAATATTGCTATATTTCTTGTGAGTTTCGTAGTCATTCGTGTTGCTTTGTATTAACTTTAATACTTGGTAAAGGTTTCTAAAAAAGCTTCCAAAGGATTGGTTTTCATATGCAAAAATGATATCAAATACCTGTAATGCATTGTTACCTGTTCTGGCGTTAGAAATAAGGCTACCAAGTTGTTTTGTTAATGAATATATAGCTCTACTGCCTGATGAATCAATATTTTCAGTGTGAGCATTTGTTCCTTTCCCGAATTCTTTATAAAATAATCCCCAAGATTTATTAGGATTGTGTTCTATGCTTTTAAGTATATTATTATGCAACTCCAACATATTAAAAAAGGTAGTTTCAAAGCTTTGTACTGCGAGTAATTTCGCTTGTTCTTCTAATGCTGTTGCTGAATTAGCAAGTTCGTCACGAGTAAGTTCCAGCTCTTTATTACTCACTTGAAGTGCTTTTTCATTTTGCTCTATTGCTTTGGTGCCTTGTTCGATTGCCTTTTCACTTTGCTCTAGCGCTTTTTTATTTTGCATTAATGTATAAGCAATTAAAATTAAGCTGAGTAGGGCGAATGTGGGATTTAATACACCGCCAAAAAAGTCACCAACTGCACCCCAGTTACCAATATTAGATGCGAAACCTAACCCAAAATGATAGATGAAAGTACCTATAGCGATTAATGCAGCTATTGCAGCGGTTATACAAATTCTTTTAATGAGCTTTTCCATGCTATCCCTTACCTTTAAGTGTGCTAAATAGTTTACCTATCTGATCCATGCCATCAAATGTGCTCGGGAGGTTTTCAGCATCGCTGATAATCCCGCTAAATATAAGATTTTCGAACTTTTCTAAAACAGCGGGATCATCTTTTTTAATGTCTTTAGAGTAATCAGCATAGTTTTGAATAAACTGACAAAGGGTTTGTCTTAGCTCAATTTGAAGTATTTGGGCTTTTACTGATTTATAGCTTTGGAGTATTACTCTAAAAAAATAAATCAGTAACACTTCTAACGAAATAAATGGAACTAGTTTCAACAAGTGAGAAATTGCTTCTTCGTCTTTTAGTATATTTTCAGGTAGCCAGCCAAAAATAGTGCATAATAATGGAACTATCATAATGATACCCATTGTAACCAATGAGCCTAACAGTATCCTAGATTCTAAAATTTTTGTTTTTAACAGTTTATTAAATCCGTCATATAAACCTACAAAGTTAAAAGCAGTTTCATGTTTATCTAACGTTTCTTTGAGACTTGTAACTATTGTCTCTTTTTCTTCTAATTCAGTTTGAAAGTCAGATATTTTTTTGTCTACTTCATTAGATTTATTATCAATTTTTGTCATTAATATATTAACATCATTATGCTTTTCATCAAAGTTAACGAGATTTTTCATATCAGCAGAGTGATATAGTTTTTTAAGTAAATTATAGGGTGCAAAAGATAAGGTTTTATTGATGTTATCTCTAGAATCGCTGCTCAAAAAACCGTCATTTAATATGCTTTCTACATTATACATAACAGGATAAAGAGCTGTGTGTTTTAATCTATTATTACTATCAGAATTAAAGTCTGCTTCATAGGTGAAATACAAACAGTGTAAATATAAATTTTCTATGTGTGTTAAGTAAGACTCTCTAATATTGTTTAGTTTTCCATTATTTATTAGTTCTCCTGATATGAGGTTTAACGTTTCTATAAATTTTGAGCCAAAAGCTTCAATGCTAAGTTGAAATCGTTTATCCCAATGAGAGGGGTTTTCTTGGATACAAGTTATAGTGGTAATAATATCTTGAAGCATTTTAAAAAATAGTTTATTAACGCCAGGTAGGTTGAATGTATTTTTAAACTCGCCGTAGTCTTTAAATGTTAACGCGGCTCTTGCCTGAGTTAATTGTTGAGAGATTTCTTCATTTTCAAAAAACATCATTAGTCCCTTAAATTTATTGTTATTATTTGTTCTAAAGTGACTTACCCGTAAATATTACCTTACCAACCAACGTGCAATTACCATTAATGGGGATTAGTTGTTCTGGCCAGTTGGGGTTGGCGGCTTTTAGGAATTTGTGGCCACCTTCGATTATTAGCTGTTTAAATGTAGCTTGGTTGTCGTCGTCTAGGCGGGCTACTACGTATGAACCGTGGATGCATTCGGCTTCAGGGTCTACAAAAATCAAATCACCTTCATCAAACTTTGGCTCCATGCTAATACCTTGCACCTTTAAGACAAAGGTTAGATCACTGCAATTAACCGGGCACATATAACGCTCTGCGTCATACGCTTTAATCTCACTTATTTCTGACCATGCACCGGCTTGCACCCAGCTGATAAGTGGGGCGGTGGCTTTAATTGTTGGTCCTGGCGAAACGTTGTTATTAATGTTATCGCTAATGCCAAAGCGTAAATATTCAGGAGCAGATTGGAGCGCTTTAGCTAGTGCTTCAATATTGCGAGGGTTTTTAGTTGTGCCATCTTCAATTTTTTGAAGTGTTTGCTGTGTAATTCCTGAAACCTCTGAAAGTTTTATCTGTGTATAACCAAGTTTCTTTCTTTCTTCTTTTACTCTTTTTCCAAGACTCATACGCGTTACATCCTAGTAATTTAAAGGGTATTCAGCAAAGAACATTGCTTAAATACAAGTTTTATTAATAATTACAAATTAAATGCGTATTGACAAACAAATTATATTTGTATAAATTTGTAGAATACAAATTAAATTAACATTTGGTGTTGGTATGAGTGCAATCGAAAGAGCTGTAGAAATAATCGGCGGTCAAACAGAGACTGCAAAGTCTTTTGGTTTAAAGCAGGGTCATGTTTGGCACTGGGTTAACACCAATAAGCAAGCGCCAGCGAAATACATTCCGCGTATTTCAGAACTAACTAACGGTGAAGTATCGGTAAACGATTTACTAGCCGATCATCAAAAAAGCAAAAAGGAAGATGCAGCATGAGTAATGAAATTGAAGTAGACCCAATTGATGTAATGGATATTAGCGTGCTTACAGACATGCTGCGCCAGTTCGACGCGTTTACACTTACCGACAAGCTTTGCCAGGCCGTTGCTGAGTATTGGGAAGCAAGGTATGACCCTGAATACGCTGCCCGTTTTGGCGGTATAGATGGATTTTTAAAGCATTTACTTGGCTTTATAGATGAGTGGTTGGCATCTGATATACCAAACGAGCTGAGCTTAAAACCTGACAGTGAGTTAACAATAGCAGAGCAAGCGGCGCTAGCAGCTGTAGAGTTTAAAGCGCTGCTAAACGCCAATGGTGAGGCATTCCACTTAAAATTCACGCCACTACAAATGACTGATTTAGCCGTTCGTTGGCACGATTCAAAATGGGATCTTAATTACCCCGGTGATTATTTATGATTTTTTCTGCGGCGGTTTCACCCCAGCTTATTTTGCGAAGCATTTTAACAGAGCGACCATCACCAATGTGCTGCGCAAGTTTCGCTAGCTTTTTGGCGTGTTTTTCAGGCCAGTTGTTTTCGATAGCCAGCGCGAGCACTTCATCTTCATCAAAGACAAAGCCTTTTTTGTGGAGTGCTTTAAATAAGCTTTTTGCTTTTGACTCTTCAAGTGCGTCATCAATCCCTTTAATGGGTGTATCACGGCTTGTTAGCGCTTTTATGCAGTCGCTCAAAATTCGGTTTGACATGAGTTTTTCCTCTTTGTTTTGGTTGGTGGTTTTTCGCACTTACAACTTACCAGAACAAAGAGGGATTTTAAATAAACAGGTACAGGAGTGTGCAGCATGAGCACTGAACAACAAATCATATTATTAGATATTCACCCAGACGCAAAAGCGGTGTTGTTTGCATTACTGCAAGAAAACATTCAATTGCGCACGGAGCTTGAAGAGCAAAAAGACCGCCTAGTAAACACCCGCGAAGCAATGGAAGTTATGGGTTGTGCCCATGCCAAGTTTTGGAAGCTTAATAAACTAGACAGCTTTCCAAAACCTGTGCAGTTCGGCAAAAGCAACTATTACCGCATTAACGAGCTAATAGCGTTTAGAACCCAGTACCAACAGCAAGTAAATAACTAGGGGTAAGGCAATGACTACTGAAAAAGACCCATTATTGGACGTTGTTTTAAGCGACGATTATGAAATGCCAGATTTCATAATGAAAGATATTGAATCTGTAGAAAAGCGAATTAAAAACGCCGCTGATGATAATGAGCAAGTCGAGTGTTTGAATGCACGATTAGAAGAAATTCAAGTAATGGCTGTTACTCAGCTAAGAATTAAAAAATTAGAAGCAATCTTTGAAGGTTTATTACCTTACGAAGAGGGGTTTTCTGGTCGGACATTAGGATTAGCTATTGCTGCTTATTTTAACGTTATTAAAAAACAACCTAAACCACTCAGTAAATTTGTTGATTTACCAGTGACGGAACAAGCCGTGGCTATTGTGAATGCCATCAAATATTCAAAAGCATTAAAAGGCAACGAAGATAAAGCAGCCACATTAAATCGTTTTATAAAAGGGCTGCTTGATGCTGAGTTGGCTATTTAGTCTGCAAGGCCAACGGTAGTTTGAATTGAAGTATCTAATTCTAGTTCTTTTAAAAATTCAACGCCGTTTTGAGTAATTACATAGTGTTCGTTATCAGCCGCAAGCGCTACGTATTTTTCAAAGGTTAAAAAAGTAAGCGTACCAATTACTGCTTTTTTTTGTTCGAAGAGAACTGCTTCAGGGAATTTATCTTGCAGGGTTGTTAGTACCTTTTTGGCTGTTTTAATAAATTTTGCATTATCAATTAGTGAAACAGATTGGTGATCAAACATAAGGTTTTCCTCTTTGTTTTGGTTTGTGAATATTTCGCACTTGCAACATACCAGAACAAAGAGGGTTTTTAAATAAATTAGAGTGAGGTGAATAAGTTATGGCAAATGCAGCAATCGAAATTTTAAAAAATCGCGTTAGCACTGAAGTAGGCGAGCAATCTAAAAAAGTATCACTGAAATCGGTAGATGCTAAACCTATGCCTGATGGTCTTGCAAAGATTAAAGCCTTACTGGGCAGCGATCGCCACACAGCTGAATACGTGTATACACATTTAACTAAAAAGCAGCAAGTGATCGTGTGTTACTCGGCAGGGTTAACTAAAGCGGATACCGAAAAAAGTTATCACGAGTTTAATAAAGAACAGCGCATTCAAATTCACCAAGCAGTTTTGCAACTTCAAGAAATAGTAACCGCATTTGTAGATGCTAATGCAATGTCACCAGCTCGCTTTTTACAAAAACGAGACTTTAGCGTTACTAAAAAACCGCAACAACCAGCGCAAGCACACTAGGGGTTGATCATGAGTTCAAGAAATCGTGGCACAGTAAGTAACAAAGATGATTATTACGTAACGCCTCATTGGTTGATCAGTGAATTTTTAGACGCTGTAAATCCTGCAAGCCCACATGCTAAAACGCCACTTGATTTAGGTAATGACATACTCGACCCAAGTGCCGGCGGTTGCGATAAATATGAAATGAGCTACCCAGCTGTATTAAATACGCATGGTTATTTTAATGTTGAAAGTTGGGATATTCGTACAGATAGCCGCGCCAGTAATAAAGGGCACGACTTTTTAAGTTGTGAAGGCCAAGAGCAATACGACACTGTGATCACTAATCCACCGTTTAGTATCTCTCAAGAGTTTTTAAATAACGCGCTTACGTATGTTAAACCACACGGTTTAGTGATCATGCTGCAACGCCTTAATTGGTTGGGCACACAAAAGCGCTTTGAAATGTGGCAAAGCATGCCGCTGCAATCTGTGTTTGTTCATCACAAGCGCCCGGGCTTTAACCCTGAATGCCCATGGAAAACTGATTCAATTGAATACGCCCACTTTGTATTTTGCAAAACGGCAAAAGAAAACCTCACACCAAACCTATTTGTAATTTAACTCCCAAGGAATACTAAAAATGAACACCATCAAAGACCAAGATCTATTCAAAAAACAGAATTTAGTAAGAAATATTATTGAGCACTCTATCGAACAAGCCAACTTTACTATTCGTAATTTAAACAAACGACCAACGGTTTGCACGCTGATGGAGTGTGAAAATTGCCTTACTGACTTGATGCCAATCGTGAAAATGATTGTTGATGTACATGACGTATACGCGCCAGTGTACGACCAAATGGCTATGGCACTTGATGCGGCACAAGTACATGGCGAACCTGAGTTAATCGAGCTTAACTAATAAATGGCTAACCCTAGACCGCTCGATCTTGATGCCCTTAGACTATCTGGTATAGCTAAGGGCTTAATTTCGTCTATTAGCGATATTGACGACCACAACTTTTTAGCGCGTGGTTTACAAAGCGTTCCTGTGCCTTTGCAAAGTCGCATGGCTCGTAAGTACATTGATCGTTATAACCAAAAAAAGGCGGGTAGCCAGGTTCGTGCAAATAAATGGCTACGTCGCGTTATTGTCAGATTAAAACCACGCTTTGGCGTGCTGTTTAGTATTACTCAAAATATGCCATTACCATGGCATATTTTAAGCAGTATTGAAAAAACCAAAAAACACGCAGGCACGCTTGCGATGGAATGTGTGCAAATAGCCCTTGATGTAAGCGAAGAACACCAGCGCCTAAGCTATGAAAAAATAGTACGCCTTACGTATGAAGCAGTAGCCGATCATGCTAAATCGTTTGGTGTGAATGTGCCGTTTTATAACATGCATGAAGACGACCTACCGCCAGCGTGCTTTGAAATTGCCTTGCTTAAAATGCACTGCGACAAGTGGTGGGCACGGCAATTAAAAACCCTGCGCAAACAGTTTTTAGAGCTGCTTGAAATAGCCACCGGTCAAGTGGGTAAAGACCTTTACCACGACAAAAAAAGCAAAAAGCCTAAACGCCGTGGTATTAGCCCATATTCATCAAAACAAGCACAGCGTGAATTTAGCTTTGCTCAAGCCAGCGGCCGTCAATTCTTAGAAATGATGGAACTACAAGCCGACAACGGCGATGTAATTGACCTAATTGAAGCCGTAAAAAGCGGCATGGCAAACCCAGCAAACCGCCGTAATGAGCTAATGCTCCGCATCCGTGAAACCGAGGAACTAGCCGACGAAATGGGCTATGTTGCTATGTTTTACACCATTACATGCCCAGCACGTTTTCATGCTAATGCAAATACGTGGGATGGCTCAACGCCTAAAGATGCACAAAATTATTTAACTACAACATGGGCGCGTGCCCGTTCTAAGCTTAATCGCCGTGGCCTTAAATACTTTGGTGTGCGCGTAGTTGAGCCACACGCCGACGGTTGCCCGCATTGGCACATGATGTTATTTATGCCAAAAAATAAGCTTCAAGAAATCAACGCTATTTTGCGTTGGTACTTTATCCAAGAAGACAAAACCGAGCTTTACGATCGTTATGGCCCAGAGCTTACTCGAGCAAAAGTATTCAACAAATTTGTAGATATAAATACCCACGGTACACACATCAAAACCGTTGAGGCCTGTGTTAAATATCGTGCTCATACTGAGAAAACCCACGTATTTAAACTGTATAAACAAAAGCGCAGCGCATGGGGCTTTGCTAAAAAGAAGGCTAACGAAGTAGCTATACAGCGCAATAAAGAAGAAGCCGAAAAAGCTAAAGCTGAGAACAGAGAACCTAAAAATTTTAAGGCGAAAAACCATAAAGCGCCTACCAAATTTTACCGTACTTTTAGCCCACGCTTTGACGCTGTAAAGCTCGATAAAAGCAAGGGCAGTGCAGCGGCCTACATTGCTAAATACATCAGTAAAAATATTGATGGCTATATGCTGACCGATCACGTTGACGCTGAAACAGGCGAGAACCTGCAAGAGCAGGCTAACCCCGTTTTAGCGTGGGCGAGCACGTGGAATATTCGACAATTTCAGTTTCAGGGTTCGCCAAGCGTCACCGTTTACCGCGAATTGCGCCGCATGCGCACCGCTGTAAAAGACGAAGTAATAGAACCTATTCGCCATGCTGCAGATACCGCCAACTGGAAAGACTACGTAAAACTACAGGGTGGCATGTGTATTGGCCGCGCCGCTAATTTCAAATCAATGTACGAAGATACCCCAATGGGCAACGACTACGCCGAAGCAGTACGCCGCATTAAAGGCGTTGTCACCAACATTGATTACAAAGCCGTACTTACACGTTTGTTTAATAACGTGCATAACGTAACGGATGCAACCAGCTTAAAAACGCGCCTTATCGAATGGACAAGACAACTCAAGGGCACAGCAGAGAAAATTGCAGCTAAGGCTAGCACCAACGTCGGCGCAGCCGACCTATCTTGGTCTAGGTCTAGTGGTAATAACTGTACGCCTATAGCCGTGGGCTCTAGCGCCGAGTTGTTACTCGATATGGTGGGTTCTTCAAAAAATGCTCTTGATGATCTAATAAAGGATCTAAATAACGGTAAAAGGATCGTGACAAACGGCCAAATTTACCAAGTTAGAGACGGCCAATTACAAGTATTAGACGACGCAGCGCAACTTAAGCATGAAAAACGTTTAGCGATTGAGGCAACAGCCAAAACTAACAGCCTAAAAGATGGCCGTTGGTTAGTCACTGATGAAGATTGGAACAAAGCCCGAGAATTTATAGCGCAAGTTTATAAGTATGCAGAGATAGACGGGCGCACAACACTCATTTCAACACAAAACAATAACGGCCTGATCACCATTGGCGATTGGGACCTAGCAACTTTAGTAAACGAAGGTAGCGCATCAGCAGTTAGCGATAACGACTGGTGGGCATTGGGTATGATGGCTTAGTTTATACCTTAAAAAATTGCACTGTTGCAAATACAGACTATTATTCTAAAAAACGTCACTGTTAAGGGATTATTATGAAGCGTATATTTATTACTGTTTTAGCTTTAAGTTTGGCGGGTTGTTCTTATTTCACACCTCCAAGAGAAAACCCAATGCTGACCAATAAGCTAGAGCTTGATGAGGATAAACAAAGTGGCTTTGCTATATCGGCCACAGATGCAAACCGAAGGGTTGCTATTCTCAATTTAAAAAGTGGTCAAGTTTGCGTTGAGCCCCCACCGGAGGCCGCGAATACAATATCAGAAGCATTCACAGCTTTGTTTGAGGCAAAAGTAGAAGATAAAGCAGATATTGCAGCAAGCTTATCAAAGTCTATATCCCAAAATATCACACAGCTATATAGAAGAACTCAGACAGTTCAATTATTTAGAGATAGCGTATTCGCGCTTTGCCAGAATGCATTAAATGGTCAGTTAAATATAGATAAAGAGACGAAAGCTAGAATATCACCAGAGCTTATAAGCAAAGTAAATGATAACTTGAAAGCCATAAATACCGAGCTGAAAGGCTCAACAATAGCTTTACTGGAAGATGATGAAGTGAATTTAGCGACTTACCTTGAAATCGCTAAGATTGCTTTTCCGGAAATAAAAAGTGGTAATTCGGAACTTTTAGCTAAAAAAGATGAAACACTTCAAATAATAAAAAATGAGTTAAATAAGGCTGAGTTTTCTAGGCAAGTAGGTATTACGCTTTCTGAATCTTTTACATTGTTGGAAAAAGAATTAAAACCATTCTATGAAACGGAAAAAATTCGGTTTTTAGTGGAGTTAGCAAAACCAGTTCAAGTTTGTAAAACTACGACAAGTTATACACCAACTAAGGCTGATGAGGAAAAAAAGATAACAAAATCAGAGCAGACTTGCGAGCTTAAAACAGTTGAAAATATGGATGAAATAATCAAAGCGTTTATCACGGTGTATGAAAAAATGCAGGAAAAGAAATAATTCAGAATTAGTTGTAAACCCCACAAAAGGGACTAACTTTAAAAGTGACTATTTTATAGTTAAAAACTTCAAATCTTAAAAAAGGGTCTACATTGGATGTGGCCCTTTTTTATATCAACGCTAATTTACAAACCAACTAATTCTAATTGTTGTTCACGCGGTAAATTTTTAATAAGTGCTGCGGCCAGTTCTTGGGTGCTTTTAACCGGAGGATTTAAGAAGTGATCAAACGACTGGGTAATGCGGAACGTAGCCCCGCACTCTTTAGTGTTAGTACACGAACAATATAAATTAACCACATGCGCGCTTTGCTTTTCACGAGACGTAATTATTGCTTTAACTTCACAATTTGGACAAGTAACCCGCGCCATAATAACTACCAATCGTTAATAAAATACACTGTTATTATATACAGTGATTTAGTTTGTGACAAACCATAAAGCAGCTGTAAAATATGAGCATAATTTATATTAATTCAAAGGACTAAATATGGGTTGGATTATTGAAGCTGTTGTTTGTGGATTTATTGTTTTAATTATTTATATAGCGGTTAAAGACTCTGGTGCAAAAGATGAACGAATTAGAAAACTCGAAGATGATAAAGCGCGATTATTGAATATCGAATTTAACAAGCGATTTAAAGAAGTTCACGGTATTAGTTTTAGTGAAGCTTATGAGGCATCAGATAATAAGAAAAAATGGGATGAATGGGGCGAAAGAGTTAAAATTGGTCAAATCCATTGGCAGCCAGACTATTATGAATATATTGCTGATGGTTTATTTAACCCTGATAAGTCAAAACACATTAATATTAATCTTGATTTAGAAGAAGAAAATTATTAGATAGTAAGTCAGGCTCTTCACTTTAAGTGTGTCTAAGGTAGTTAGTGGCAGGGAGCATTATGCAGCAATATTTATGAGTGAGTAAGGCATGGAAGATCTAATTAAGCATATTAGATATTTATCGGCAGTTACAATAATTTGGATTGATGGAAAGGATGGCTCAGGAAAGAGTTATTTGGCAACAGAGCTAGCAAAGAAATTAAAGTACAATGTTATTCATGTTGATGATTACTTGGTCCCGAATAAGGGTTCTTACTTTGGCAGTATAAAGTTAGATAGCCTTAGTCAAGCTATTAATGAAAAATCGAAATATCTGATAGTGGAAGGTATATGCTTACTAAAAGTTCGTGAGGCTCTTGGTTTTAAAAAGGGCTTTGACGTGTATGTAAAAAAAATAAGCCTTGAGGGTGATTGGGCTGATGAAGGTGAATGCAATATTTCTGAACCACCAGATGTGTACATCCAAAGACGACAGAAAGATATCTGCAAAGTAGCAGCAATTTGTTTTATGGGAAAGAAAGATGAAGCTATAGAGTTTCCTGCTGTGGCGCGTGAAATAATTACATATCATTATGACTACAAGCCACATATAAATTCAGACGCAACATATAGTAGAATTGAACAATAAATGCCTATAAATAGTTTAATTGACTGTAGGCTTTACTATCAACCTCAGTATTCCTTACGACTTCATCCATCATTAATTTAATTAGCGGGTTAGTCCCGCTCTAAAGCACAAAGCATTATATTTAGTTGACTCGTAAGGCCAGCTGCTGAGAACCAAAAGGGCGAAAAATTCACTCCTCCTCGCCTTCCGCTTTCGTGTAAAAAACGCGTCAAATTGACAACCCCAGTGACACGCCATTAATCGCCAGCCAGCCCAGCAAAAGGATCTGTAAGTGATTTTAAAAAGATCGTATTGTCAAAAAGTGACAATGTTTGACAATAAAGTGACAACAAAAAAATCAAATTGGACTTCTTTATATAAAATTTAAAGCTAGTAAAAAATTAGTTAGTTTGTTATTTATACAAATTCACGATATGGGGAGATTTCTACATAAAAATAAGGAAAGTATCCTCAGATAAGTTTTAAGGGTTAAAGATGTTATTAAAAGATGGGATTGATAAAGGGCGACAATACGAGTGGCTAATTTCTAAGATATTCCATAATGAACGTTATTCAATAAATACAAAAGTTATTCCAGATACAAATCTTGATAGCAAATTCACAGATGGTACAAGGCAAATCGATATCCTTGTTGAAAATGATAAATTTAAAACAATGATTGAGTGCAAAAACCATTCAAGACCAATCGACTTGAAGGCTGTTGAGTCTTTTCTCAGTATGTTCAAAGATACGAGTGCTGATTTTGGTATTTTAGTTTCAGCAAGTGGTTTTACAAAATCTGCTATTCAAAGAGTTAAAGAATTCCCTAAACAAATAACCTTAGAGCATATAGATTGGGAGTCGGCATATCGAAGTGCTATAAATGAACACACATATGGCCATTTTCCTGAAATCTGCACACAATGTTTGAGTGAATATGAATATGGAAAAGAAGTACCCGGTTTATTGTGTTGGGAGAGTGGTTTTGGGCTTGAGGTCAATGGTAAAATCTCATTATTTTCCATTTCATCATGCTTAAAGTGTAATTTGCAGACAGTGTATTGTGATTCGTGTGGTTGGGAAACTATAGCTGTTCATGAAGAATCATGCTGTGATTTAAGAAATGAATTTGTTTCATGTTATAAAGCAAATAAATAAGATACTTGAAATTGAAATTGAAATGGAAATTGAAATTGAAATTGAAATTGATTTTAGTAGCCCTTTTTTTAGTTGAATTTGAGAGTTAGACTAATTCTACAGTCAGGTTATGTAATCTAATAAGTAAAAAGTTAGGGGAATTAAATTGGCATCATTAGAAGAAGCCTATTGCATAGAGTATGACGATATAATTGATGCTGAACTTGCCTATGATCTTTATTGGGCAAAAGTAATTTCTAGTAAATCAGCTTTTGAATGTCCTAGTGAATATTGTGATGCAAAAGTTACCTGTGTGAATATGGATGCTGAAAAACAGGATATGAGGCAATCTCCTCACTTTAGAGGGTATAACCACTCAGAAAAATGCGATGCTACTATAGGAAAAAAACCATCAGCTAGTGCTGGTACAGAATATGAATCAAGTGCCTCAATGGTTGTAAAAAGTGATCAAAAGCCCGATATCTTTAATCTACATAGGCCATTAAACCAGTTTGCAAAAAAAGAAAATGGAAAACGAAACCCTAATAAAAATAGAGCTATAAGTAGACGTAAACCTAGGGTGCATGGAGAGAGTGAGCTTAAAGCAGGCTCTGATTATTATGCAGTAAGATCTTTGGTTACGAAGTTTATTCGTTATAGAAAAGATAAGCTGTTATCAGAGCATTATGTAAATATAGATGGTAAAGATATCAGTTATAGTGAACTGTTTAAAGGGGTTTACAAACAGCAGATATCAGCATTACCAGATGAATATAGAATTTACTGGGGAGTAGCTTATATTCAACACATAAAAGAGAAAAAAACATATCGTATTGGGTTCAAAAGTGAATTGTCAAACAATAACAATTTAATAGCCCCATCTTTCTTTGTGTCTGAAAATCAAATAGAAAATTATCCAGTCAAAAACCTTGTGATTAAGCGGTTAACAAAAATTTCAAAATCTGATGATAAAAGAGCTTTTATTTTTTTGTATTCAAAGCCTCACGAACAAGGTTCAAATTTCATCAACTTCGATGTTGTTAGTTTAGATTATCTAGAAATTAGAGACTTAGATTTATTTGAAGAACTGAAAAAGACAACATAATAAAACTTAACTAGGTCTCTCAACATTAGATTTAATTAAGTCATTGTTTATATTGATGGATATAAGTTGCTTATTATAATCACTAGTTGACCGAGAAAAACTTAGCGCTAGTCAATAGCGCTTTTTCTTCCTTTCTCGACCACCCCAAAATGCTCTAAACAATCGCATTAACCCAAGGGTTGAAACGGCAATACCTACAATCACAAATTCAAAGTACCAGGGCGCGCCGTTATAGCCCATGGCTTGCCAGCCTTTTTGCATATACGGTTGCATGGCAGGTATAAAATGGCACACAAACAACCCCAAAAAGAATAGAATGATCACTTCATCCATAATGGTTTTGTCGCGGTTCTTCAGCACCAGTAGGTCATAATCAGCGTCGTTTTGCTCGGCTTGCATGCAGCGCTTTGCTTTAGCATTAAACTGGGCAATTTTGAAATTGTTTTCAGCGCGTGCTACATCAGCGGCCATTTCTGCCGCAATGCGTTTACGCTCAACATAGCCGCCGGTTAAATCGGCTATTGGGTCTGTGATAAATGAAACCAGTGTTTTAAGCCATCCCATTATTTTATCCCCCTGATCAATTTAATAAATGCTTTTGGGTCTTTGCTAAAGGCTTTAATTAGCTTGTCGAACCCTTCAAGCAAGTGCGGGGCCGCGTAGGCGGTTACCCCAATCACGCCTGTTTTTAGGTTTTCATCAAACCCGCGCCACTCGCAAAACATGGCTGATAGATAGGCTGCAAATATCGCAATCAGCACACTCATAAAATAATGAAAAAACGTAAACTGCCGCTTGCTCAAATACATTTGGATTGCGGCTGCTAAAAAGCTCAACATAAATAAACGCCCCCATTGTTTAATAAATTCGATAACATCAATCCAGCTCATGCGCTTTCCTTGGTTGTTGGGTTTAGGTCTGAATATTCAGGCTCTTTAAAATCAATGTGCTGTGCAGTAGGCAAGTAGTTGTTGATCCCTAATACATCTTGTTGGAGTGGCACAACTTCATTGTTGTAATAGGCGCGGGTGATTTTGTCTAAATCACCAAAGCCGGGGCTGTCGCCAGATGATTGGCCGCTGAGTGCTTCTTGCGCACGGTGCATACTGAGCATGTCGTTTAGGGTAATTTTTTTAATGCGCTCAAATTCGTCTTTGGTTGATATGTCGCCCACTGGGGTTATTTTTAATGACTTTTCAGCATCGGCTTTTTGTCCCCTAAAGTTTAAAAATAAACTCCTAAAGTTACCCACGCCTTTACTGTCTTGAATGGCTTTTTTAAGTGCGTTTTCATCTTCTAGGCTCATGAACGGGTCAGCCATTGAAAATATAAACCCCATGTGTGCGCCGTTCTTGTAATAGCGGCGGCGAAATAGCGTGGCATCTTCATTGAGTAAAGCCGATTGAATACCGCCGTAATATTGCGGCATGCCGTAAATACCTTGGGCGGGGTCATACTCTTTTACGTGTATTACTTCACCCGCATTAAAATAAATAGGCTCGTGGCTTTGATTACTTAATTGCGCATACACCCCGCGTTTATCGGTATAACGCATAGTGAGGGCAGGTAAATGGCGCAGTTTAATAACCTGCCCAAAGGCGTTTTTAATAATCTGCAAATAGGCGTTACCGCTCCACAGTAAATCAAACGCAAACTTACTAAGGGCTTGGTGGCTCAATAGCGGGTTTGGCTTATACCACTTTAAGATCATGTTGCGCTTAAAGTAGAGTATGGGCCCATGCTGGGCATTTACTCGCAGCAACTTAACTAAGCCGTGCAAACTAATGGGCGGTGCATAAATGCCGTTACTGTCACTAAACACGCCAACGTAATCGGTCAGCCGGTTGTCTAAACAGGGCTCAGGATCACCAAAGCTAAATGAATCGGTCATTGCGGTGCGTTGATTGTAGTTAGGCGCTTGGCCGTTACTTACTTGTAATCGTGGTTTGGTCATTAAGCTGCAATTCCTACAGAGGTTTGACGGTTAAGGGCGTTGCCGTCGAGTGGTTCAAATAACATGGCGTGCATAATTGCCCACGCAATATCGGCATGGCCTGTGGTGGCGGTGCGGTTTGTGGCATAGGTAATTTGATCGCCAACCACTTTGCGGCGAATATTAATAAATGAGCTGGCAATATTTACCGCGTCCTGGTCAAACTCAAGACGGCGGTTTTGAATAACGTTGATTGCCTTGATCACCATGCGGTTTTTAATAATCGGGTTGTAGTGGATAGGCTCTGCATTAGGGTAAAACTTAGTGATAAGCTCCCACACCCCGTAACCAATGCCTGTGGTATCTACGCCAATATGTACCACGTTGTATTTTTCGGTGAGGAGCTTTATTTCAGCGGCCATGGCTTCAAAGTCATTACCGCTTAAATCGATTGCTTCAAGCAGGCGGAATTTTTCGCCGGGTTTCATCGGGGCGCTGAGTACGGCAACACTGGCTTTGTCGCCAAAGCGGGCAGGATCAAACCCAATAACGACAGGTTTTAAACCATAGGGGCGCTCATACTCTAAATCAAAGTCGGTCCACTTGGTTGAATCACCCACACAGTTCATCAGTTGTTTTAAGTTAAACGCGCTGTGTGCATCATCAATAAACTTACACATAAACAAGTTATTAAACTCATCTAGCGAGTATTCGTTTTCAAGTACACTAATATCAATGCGGTCAAAGCCTGAATTTACCACATCGTGCACAGTGAGCATTTGGCGCCAAATACCGTCTTCACACAGCAAGCCATGCTTTAAATTTTTATGGCTAACATCAATAGCAAATTCAGGATCGTTACAGGCTTTGGTTTTACGAAACCATTTACCGTTCCAATGATCATACGCTTCGTGGCTGGTAACACTTGGCGTACTAAAGTAGGTAATACGCAAATGCTTATGCGTGGCCATGGCTTGTGCAAGGCCGCGCAGTGTTTTGTATTTAGGTATCCAAAACACTTCATCTATGTATAAGTCGCCGGATTCTGATTGTGCAGTACGTGCATTGGTTGACTTAAATATCAGCTTAACCGTTTTTCCGCCGGCTAAATTTAGCACCATAGGCGAGCCAGTTAGTTCAATATTAAAATGCTCACGGCACAGCGCTACAATATTGGCTTTAAATACTTCGGCTTGGTCGCGGCTCGCGGATATAAATATTTTATTGCGGCCATTTACTATCGCATCATAAAAGGCTTCGAATGCAAAATAGAAGGTTGCGCCAATTTGGCGGGGTTTTAGTATAAAGCGGGCGCGGTGGTCTTGGTTATCAAACCAATGTTTTTGGTGCGAGTAAAGTAATGTGTCTTTAAGCGCATTGAGCATTTCAATGGTAATGTCTGAGCAATCGTTCTTCTTTTTCTTCTTCGATTTTTTATCATTGCCGTTATGATTGCCGCCGCTATTATTGCTAGTCGTATCGTCATTACTGGCGCGTTGTTTAGGGGCGGGGGCCAGTTTGCTTTTATTAAGCGCGCATAATTGGCGCGTACAAAAATCTAACTCTTTATAGTCGGCGTCGGTTTTATTGTCTTTATCGGCCAGTACATTAATGCGTTTGCTAAACGCCATCTCGGCGTTATAGCTTGGGCACATATCCTCCCACTTTCCCGCCTCAGCCCAACGGCGAACGCTACGCGCACTTGGCATCTCGTTAAGCTCGGCGATTTCGTCCACCGTGTAGCCCTCAACAACATACAAGTCTTGTGCTTTTTTGCGGATGTCTGGTCCGTAGTTCGCCTTCATATTGCACCGCGTTTATTAATCCATAGCGGCAGTGTATTCGTTATAAAGCGCTTAATCTGTCAGTCAAAAACCTAGCCATTCCTAAAAGCTAAATATAGGAATTTCAAAAAGTTAAACCGTTGGAAAGGATGTGAAAGAGGGTGCAAACTGCAATTACTTTAAAGCAAAACGCTTAACTTAAACACATTTAAAAAGGGTTGTTTATGCCAGGTCAACTACGTACTAAACCGTTATCGATTGCCGCTGTAGGCATGACCGTTGACGGCCGTGAAATATCAGAGCAAGACGTAGCCGACATAGTAGAAACCTACAACCCGCGCAAATACGGCGCCCGCATTAATATTGATCACGAATTTAATTGGTCAGGCTGGGCCGCTAAAAACTTACATAACGTAGATATTCCCGGCATGTTGGGCGATGTAGTAAGCGTACAAGCCTATGAAAACGAAGAAGGCGTTGTGTGTTTATACGCCGTGCTTGCCCCCAATCAAGGGTTTGTTGAGCTGAACAAAGCAGACCAAGCCGTTTACTTTAGTATCGAAATTAGCCGCGACTTTATGGGCTCTGGCAAAACCTACCTAACTGGTTTAGCCGTGACCGACTACCCAGCCAGTTGCTATACCGACCGTATCCATTTCAGTAGTAAGAGCAAAGCAGATGACACGGACGTCGCCTTATTAACCGTTGATTTAGGGTCATGTGAGCCAATCGACACACCACCTAAAAAACCCTTTTTTAAACGATTATTATCATTCAATCAGGAAGAGTCCGACATGAAACCAGAAGAATTAGCGACCGCGTTAAAAGACGCGCTCGGCACACCGCTTGCCGAGTTTGGTAAAAAGCTCGATGGCTTAACAACAAAGCTTGATTCGTTTTCAACCACACAAGTGGAAGACGAAGAAACGCCGCCAGAAGGCGAGCAAAGCACAGAGCTAAGCCAAGTTAAAGACGAGTTATCTTCAACTAAGAAGCTGCTTACTGAGCTAACCGATAAGTTTGAAAAAGCATTAAAAGCACCTGCGGGTGATACCACTGACGCCGACGATGAACCCGAAGGCGAAGAAGGCAAATACAGTCAATTGCTGTAAACGCACTCACCCTAAATCAACTTAGCAAAACGCAGGAAAGCAGATGAAGACTAGAACAAGAGATTTATTCGTCGCCATTATGGCAGGCATGGCCGTTAATTATGGCGTTACCTCAATGAGCGAGCAATTTAATGTAGAGCCGACAACCGAGCAGCGTTTATACGACGCCGTTTACGAGTCCGCTGAATTTTTACAGATGATCAACACTGTGCCGGTTGATGACCTTGTTGGTCAATCGGTGATCATGAGTGTAGACGGTGGCGTGACAGGTCGTGCAGGCGTTGAAACTGACGACACTAAAGAGCGTAAAACCCGCGATGTATCAAAGCTCGATAAACGTGAATACCGTTGTTACCCAACAGAATGCGATATTCATATTACATGGGTGAAAATGGATCAGTGGTCTAAGTTCCCTGATTTTCATAATCGCTATCGTAACCACGTTCGCCAAGCAATCGCACTCGACATTATTAAAATTGGTTGGAATGGTACACACGTAGCCGAGACAACTGATATTACAGCCTACCCAATGATGAACGATGTAAACATTGGTTGGTTGCAGTTAATTCGCCGCGATGCACCCGAGCGTGCAATTAGTGAAGGCGCAACCGCTGGCGAAATTCGCATTGGTGCCGGTGGCGATTACGAGAACTTAGACCAAGCGGTGCACGATGCATTGCAAGGTATTCCAGAGCATAAGCGTGCAAACATGGTGGCTATTATTGGCGACGAGCTTTTAGCGCAAGATAAAAATAAGCTGTACGCCAAGCAAGCACATACCCCAAGTGAAAAAACCAAGATTGAATTACAACAGGTGATTGATACCTACGGCGGTTTGATGACTTACAAAATCCCGTTTTTCCCCGCTCGCGGCATTTTAGTCACCAGTTTTGACAATTTAAGTCACTACGTGCAAACGGGCTCAACGCGTACCAGTGTAGAAAACAACGCCAAGAAAAAGCGCGTTGAAGACTACCTATCACGCAACGATTGCTACTACGTCGAAGACCTTGAAAAAGTCATGTACTTCGAGTCTACCAGCATCAAGTTACCAAATGCCGCCGGCGACGCGTGGGCATAGCAGCCTGATTATTTAGCAGCAGTTAGCCGCCCTGTATCCCTTGTTTTGGGGCGGCTTTTTTTCACCAAATTAAAGAGTGTTTTTAAATGAGCTTAGTCAAAAAATCATTAGCCAAAGCAGCAAGCAGCGTACCAACAAGCACTGACAAAAAAGCGCCCACGGTCGCGGCAACAGCCACTGAAACCAATGCGCCAACCACTATCACTAAGCAAACCGAGTACCAGCTTTATGCAGCGGCCATCGAATCTGACTTAGCTCAACTAAAAACATTTACTGATATTGCAGACAAAGCGACATACAAATCAGAAGCGTTAGAGCGCCAAGATTATCTAGGGTACATCAATCAATATCGACTAAGCGGCCAGTGCCACCCGAACACGGTTTTAGCATGGGTGTTTATTTGGTTGGTTGATCTTAAACGCTGGGATGCTGTGTTAGAGCTCCTGCCATTTATGGTTGAGCAAAAGCAACCACTGCCAACGGTATTTAATACCAAGCATTGGCCTGCGTTCGTTATCGACCAACTCTATGACGATGCAAATTACTACTTAACAGAATCAAAGCAGCAAGGCTTGTTTGATATTAGCTACGTACTGCGCGGCCTGATCAATACCGTAAAAAATCAAGATTGGAACGGCCTTGAAGTCGTGGGCGGTAAATTGTTCGCCATTGCTGCCAAGGTTGATGCAGCCCAGCATAACTACGGTAATGCACTGTTATTTGCAGAGCACGCTCAAGCGATTAACGACAAAGCAGGGGTTAAAGGTTTAGTCGATAAGCTAACGAAACAGTTAAAAGGGATCGTTAGCGAATAACAGCTCCAACGCCGGTGGGCAACTTAGCACTTCGTCAGCATTCGTTGTTTGACGTCCTGTGACTAAGTGGCGCCCACACCCAATTTAATGTGTGTTTTTACAGGTGCAATATGAACTTAAGCGGTATGCCACAAGCAGATTTACAAAGCAGCAATATTGAAGTGCCAGGCAATGGCTATTACCCAGCATTGAGCACCGCGTATTTTATTGAGCACTACGGCGTTGCCCAAGAATACGCCAGCAAAAGTGCGCTGCTTGTTGAAAAGCTAAAGCGTGCACAGGGTGAAATTAACCAAGAATTAGAAGATGTTCAGCTCACCAACGGCACCCCACTAAACGCACAACAAGTCATGTTTTATCACGATGCGGTGTATAGCAAAGCTAAGGCGCATTTATTGGTATCAAAGCTGGGCAGTACGCACCGAGACAACGCAACAGCACAAAGCCAAACGGCCATTGATAATTATGATCACTGGCAACGCGAAAGCCTAAACGCCATGCGTTTACTGCAAGCACTGAGTCCTAACTTATCGGTAGCGCTGATATGAGCCAGAGTAAAATAGCAACGCTTAAACAGCATTTAGCCAGCGCCGAATATCAAGGGCATAAGCTTGCGCTAGATACCCAGTTTGATAGCTGGATAGAAGGCGGCCGCATAGAGCCAAGCAGCAAAACCATTAACGGCAATGGCGTATTAGCCGCGCGGTTTTATTACTCAGGGGTGATCAGTATCAACCCATGCTTTGCGCCGGCTGCGCTCATTTGTGCTTTTGCCTCATTTTGGCTGCAAAACAACGGCGGGCGTTATGACAGCACCGATATTGAATTTAGCGCCGACGTAAACGATGACAACAGCAACGAAGTTGAGCTAACAATAAACCAATTGTGTGAAGACATCGAGCTAATACACACACCCAACGGCCCGTTTGAATTAAACGACAACCGTTACGACTTTGGTGAGCAAAGCTTGTGGATAGCTGAAGCGTTCACACTTGAGGGTCATGTAAGCCGTGCTTAACGTCAAATTTGACGAAGGGCGCAGTAAAGACCAATTAGCGTTTTTACAGCTTAAGCCCAATAAACGCCGCAACCTATTGCGCAGTGCAATACGTGCAGCAAACAAAAGCAGTAAAGAGCGCATTACTGGGCAGCGTGATCTGGTAGGCAAAACATGGCAAGGCAGAGCCAACGGCAAAAAAAAGAAAATGCTCACCAAGCTAAAACGCAACATGAAAGTACGTTACGGCGCCAATAGCGCAGGGGTTTATTTTAGAGGTGGCAACAGCGGCAAAATAGCCCGCGCTCATCAAGAGGGTGTCAGCCTAGATGCAGGTAAACCCAAAGGTTTAGCCGCACAGAATAAAGAAGGGCCAGCCACGCGTAATTTAGCCCGGGCATTAATAGCCGAGGGTTACACAATACCGCGCGGTAAAGGCAAGGGCAGCAAACGCCCCAGCATTAAATGGATAACAGAGAATTTAAGTATTAATCAAGCTGGGTTTTTACTGCGCGAATTAAAGGGCAGATCAGGTAAGAGCTCATGGCAAATTGATTTGCCTGCCCGCTCTTTTTTAGGGCAAACCGTTAGCGAACAAAAAGAGCAAATGAATTTTATTTTAAACAAAGCTATGCACGTGGCGTAGCGCAAAGCAAAAGGAACGACCATGGCACAAGGTAAAGTATCCGTTGCCGCTATTCAAACAGGCAGTGGCGCTACAAAACAGGTAGAGCGCAGCGTATTGTTTTTAGGCCAAGCGCCCAAAAACAATGGCAGCATTTTACCCATTAATGCACAAAGTGATTTTGATGATTTGTTTGGCGCCGCCGACTCACCATTAAAAATCCAAGTGAAAGCATGGCAACGCAACGGCGACGACCTTGTTACTGGCTATGCCATCGCGCATGGTGCGGGTGACAATGTAATGGCCTTAATTGATGAAGCAATGGATCAAGACATCAGCCCTGAAATCATTGTTATTTGTACACCCGTCACAGGTAAAGCCGAAATCGAAAGCTTTCAAGCAAAAGCGCTTGAAATCCTGTCAGGCCAATCGCGTTACGTGCGCTTTTTAGTAGCCGCACCAGGTTTAACGCCTGAGCAAACTTGGTCAGATTTAGTCACTGCATTACAGCCCTTAACGGATGGTGTAGTAGGCGAACGCGTTGCAGTGATCCCGCTGTTATTTGGTGATGAACTCGGCGGCGTAACAGGGCGTTTATGTAAAAGCTCTGTCACGATTGCTGATAGCCCAATGCGTGTATTAACCGGCGCAATGTCGCTCATGCCATTGCCAAACGATAAGGCAGGCAAACCACTTACTAACTCAACCACTGCGGCACTGGATGCACAGCGTTTTAGTTGTACGCAATTTTACCCTGATTTTGACGGCGTGTATTTTGGCGATGTAAACATGCTGGACGCTGAAGGCGGTGATTTTCAAAAAATTGAAATAGGGCGCATTGTCGATAAAGCCGCGCGCTCTGTTCGCATCATCGGTATTCAAAATGTTAAAAACCGCCGCTTAAACAATAGCAGCACTGGTATTGAATTTGGTAAACGCATTATGGGTAAACCACTGCGTGATATGGCGCGCTCAGTCAACATTGGCGCTGACAAGTTCCCTGGTTTAATTCACGCCCCAAAAGACGACAGTATTAACCTCACGTTTATGGATGCGACCACGTTGCAAGTTGTGCTTAAGGTTAAGCCAATCGATTCACCCAACACCATTATTGTTGGGATCATGTTAGATAACGCAGAGTAGGAGCGCGAACATGCAAAAGGTATTAGGCGGTAAAGACTTCGATATTTTTATCGGGGGCTCGATGGTTCACGTTATGGAAGCCACGTGCAAAATTACGGATGGGCGCACCGTTAAAAAAGTGCGTGGTATTCCAAAAGGGTTTATTGATGGCGACGTTGAAGGCGAAGTAACGCTAAAACTCGATCACGAAAACTGGTTATTAGTGCAAGCCCAAGCAGAGCAAGCTGGCAGTTGGAAAGGCATTGAACCGTTTGATGTGGCATTTAATGCCGAAGTAGCCGCAGGCAAAAAGAACGTTGAAGCCTTTGGTTGTTTGCCGCAGCTAGATGAGATTTTAAACATTAAAGCTGATGGCGGTGAAGAAGACACCACTTCAATCAAGTGTCCGATCACCAGCCCTGATTTTGTCAAAATTAACGGCGTGCCGTACCTAACCGCTGATGAAGTGAGAGACCTGTAATGACTAAAGCCATTCGCAACATAACCCCAGCAATACTATTAAGCACACTGCAAGCGTGTGGGCATAAGGTGTTTGAAGGTGAACTAAACCTAAACATTATAGGTATTCGCCATGCAAACACCCGTGCTAATACGTTTAATGACGCAATGTGTGTGTTGTATCAGCAAGGGGGCGAATGGCAGTTAAAGCAGTTTAAAGCCACAACAGATGCCGGTATTTACTGGCGTAAACACCCAATGAACGTAGATGGCACAGCGGTGCTCATTGCAGGGCAGCATAAAAGCCTGTGGACATTGGGTTATCACCAGGGCAAATACCGCGCCCTTGTACAACATAAACCGGTTGTTGTTCTACGAGACCACAACCACGACACCGAGTTAGACACGGACGTCACACCCCAAGCAGTACTACAACAAGGTTACTTTGGCATTAATTGCCACCGCGCAAACAGCAAGGTCACATCAACGCACGTTGATAAATGGTCTGCCGGTTGCCAGGTGTTTGCAAACCCAAATGACTTTGATGAATTTATTGCTTTGTGTGAGCAATCAGCAGCCAAGTATGGCCCTTATTTTACCTACACACTGCTAGAGCAAGCAGATATTAAAGAGAGTATTGATCATGGCGTTTGAGAAACACATTGCATTAGAAACACCCGTTGGCGACATTACATTTAACGTCAATGGCGCTGACTACAACAAATACATTAACTCGACTCAGCCGAACAATAAGGTGCAGCCGGCAACTAACTTTTTGCTAAACACCGTGGTTGAAGCCGACGCTAAAAAGCTCAAAGAGCTGGTACAGCAACCGGGTGCCGCCTTGTTTTTAGTGGGTGCCATTGTTGAAGAATACCAACCCGAGTTTAATTTTATGGTAAAAAAATCGAAAGCCGAGCCAAGCAAATAGGCAAAAGCAGGCTTGATCAGTTACTGGCATACCACGCTAAATATTTTGGCAATGTACCAGTCACTGACGAGAGCTTGGCACAGGCGCTTTACCTAGAAAAATCACAGCAAGAAAACTTTGTAACCGCCGTAAATAACGGCATTTGTACAGCATTAGGCGGCGAGTAATTAATGGCAACACTCAGCAAATTAGACAAGCTTACTTATTCAATCGGGATCATCGACAAAGTGACGGGTCCGGTTAATAAAGTGATGGCTAAAATTAATCAGCTGAGCCAGCAAACCGCCGCTGCACAAGACCAAATGATGCGCGGCGCAGCCACAGCCGTTGGCGGTGGTTACGCCCTGGCTAAATCACTTGCCCCTGCAATTGATCAGGCCGCCGCATTAGGTGAGGTGAAATCGCTTGGCGTAGTTGACGAATCATTACAGAAATTAAACAAAACTTCATTAGAGTTTACCGCTAACTTTGGCGGCAACGCATCCGACTTTGTTCGCAGTGCTTACGACATTCAATCAGCAATGTCAGGAATTACAGGCGACGAACTATCAAAAGTAACCGAAATATCAAACACCCTAGCGAAAGCCACCAAAGCTGATGCCGCAACAGTGACCGACTACATGGGAACGATGTACGGCGTATTTAAATCAACAGCCGATAAAATGGGCAAAGTAAAGTGGGCGGAAGATATAGCAGGCATTACCGCTAAGGCAGTAACAGATTATAAAACTGACGGTAAAGAAATGGCTTCCGCGTTCAGTGCTTTGGGAGCCTCATCGTCTGCGCCACTGGCAGAACAAATCGCAGTAATGGGGCGTTTGCAATCGACTATGAGTGGTAGCGAATCAGCAACAAAATATAAAGCATTTGAAGCTGGAGCAGGTAAAGCGCAAAAAGCACTCGGCTTGGATTTTACCGATAGCTCAGGAAAGCTATTACCGATGGTAGATATACTTCAAAAAATAAATGAAAAAACAAATGGATTAACCAAGCAAGCGGATATCGATGCAATAGCAACCGCGTTCGGTTCTGCTGAAGCATCATCATTAATTAAATTATTAATAACTGATATTGATGGGCTAAACAATCAGGTTCAAGACTTAGGCAGCGTAAGCGGTATGGCAAACGTTGCAAAAATGGCAGACGATATGAGAACGCCATGGAACAAATTAAGTGGATCATTTAATGCTGCATCCATAGCACTAGGACAGCGTTTGTTGCCAGTGGTTGAGCCGTTCGTTGAAATGCTCGCCGCCGGCTTTGCGGGCATTGTGTCACTGACTGAACGATTCCCGTTTTTATCAAGCGTTATTGCAACGCTCGTTGTGGTTATCGTCGCGCTGATCACGGTTCATGGCATCATTATTTTTACGATGGGCCTGTATAAAATGGCGCTTGTTTCAAGTGCCGCGCTAACAGGTGGCTTAACCGTATTAACAAAACTATGGCAGGGGGCGTTAATCGCACTGCGTGTATTGGGCTTTTTATCACTGATTGCCACGATGGGCGCGGCGGCCATTGCCATGGGCACATTTAAAGCGGTTATGCTCGCAGGTCAAGCGGCTACGTGGCTATTTAATGCGGCACTTTGGGCAAACCCAATTACGTGGGTGGTAGCAGGTGTTATTGCGCTCATCGCAGCAGTTGGGGCGCTTATTTATTACTGGGATGATTTAGTGGCTGCGTTTCAAAATACCGCGTGGGGAAAAGTATTAATGGCGGTATTTGATAGTGTGAAAGCGGCCTTTAATGGGGTAATTGATAGTGTTAAATGGGTGCTTGAAAAACTCGGCTTGATTGACGATACCGAGGCAAAAATAAAAACAGAGGCAACCTCAACACACGAAAACATTAACCGTGCTCAGCCTAGTAATTTAGTTATGCAAAATGCAGATCAAGCGTTCAGCCGCGACTATGGCCAAGCCGTGATCAATAAAGCCGCGCAAGTACCAGATAATACAGCCAGCACTCACTATGCTGCTATGAACGACGCCACGTTTGTAACGCGAACGCAGTTGAACGAAAGCCAAACGAATAACGCTATCAACTCAGCATTACAAAACAGTCAGGTTATTGAGCAAACAAATAGCGCGCGGGCACAAACCAACGGGTTAAATAACAGTGCCATAAATTCAGTTGTAGCAAATGCACACACCAACGCAGTAACCACAGCCGCAAACGATGCTGTTTATTCTACAAGCGCTAAAACGGCCAACATCAATAACAGCGTTATTAACTCGGCTGTTAACGATGCAGTGTATTCAACAAGCACAGTAATGAGCAATGCAACTAATCCAACATTGCAAAATAGCATTGCTACAAACCAAACAAGTAACACGAACGCACAAACCAGCGCGTTAAATAACAACGCCGTAAATTCAGTTGTAGCGAATGCTCAAATCAACGCAGTAACCATGGCTGCAAACGATGCTGCTTATTCAACAAGCGTTAAAACGGGCAATATCAATAACAGCGGTGTTAACTCAGCTGTTAACGATGTTGTGTATTCAACAAGCACAGCAATGAGCAATGCAGCTAACTCAACATTGCAAAATAGCCTTGTTACAAACCAAACAGATAGCACGCTTACTCAAATCAGCGCGTTAAATAACAGCGCCATTAACTCGGCTGTTAACGATGCTGTGTATTCAACAAGCACAACAATGAGCAATGCAGCTAACCCAACATTGCAAAATAGCCTTGTTACAAACCAAACAGATAGCGCGCTTACTCAAACCAGCGCGTTAAATAACAGCGCCATTAACTCGGCTGTTAACGATGCGGTGTATTCAACAAGCACAGCAATGAGCAATGCAGCTAACTCAACATTGCAAAATAGCATTGCTACAAACCAATCACATAACGCGCTTACTCAAACCAGCGCGTTAAATAACCGCGCCGTAAATTCAGTTGTAGCGAATGCTCCAACCAACGCAGTCACCATGTTTGCAAACGATGCCGCTTATTCAACAAGCGCTAAAACGGCCAATATCAATAACAGCGGAATTAACTCGGTATTACAAAACAACCTAGCCACCGATAACTATGCTGGCCATATTGCACAATCAACACTGTTCGCACCGCAATCTGCGCCACAAAATACCGTTGCCAGCACAGCTAACAATTTTACTAACGCGGCCAATTCACGTGTTTACAGTCGTAAACACGTGCAACTTACCCGTGTTAATCAAGGCGCAGCGCCATTACAGCCATTGCCAGAGGTAAAAACAGATCAGGCAATTACCAACGTAGCTAACGCCAGTGCTTACAAAGTGGACCAATTGAGTACTGAGCAGCAACAGCAAAGCAATAGCTATAAAGCCAAAGTGCAAAAGTCTGCGTTTTTACAAAACCTAACAAGCAATACACATAACAGCAGTAGTTCAAGCGACAGCGATAACCGTAAGAGTGTGCACATTGACAGCTTAACGATTAAGTCAGACGACATAGCGCAAAGCTTTGAACAAATGATGGAGCTCGCAGGCTAATGAACTTTGATATTGCACTTCATATTGATTTAGCGATTGAAGATAACGACTTTGTACTCAATGACTCGTTAAGCCCACGCACATTAAAAAAAGCCGATGTAATAGGCCAAGACATAAAGCACCGAATTTTAGAAAGCGGCTTACTGGTAAAGCTTATTGGCCTGCGTAATAAAAACGGCATAGCGCCGATTTTAACGGACATTGAATTACTCACCGAGCAAGACGACCGTATCAAGCCGGGCACAATAAATGTGTACCGCAATGACGACGGAACACTAAACATCACCGCACAAACGCGCCAATACGGGAGCCTACAAAGTGGACTTTAAAACACTGATGCAAAAAGCGGGGTTGCCACTGGATGAGCAGACCGCGCAAATACAGTGGCAAGTACAGCTAAAAGAACAAAACATCCAAGTTGCTAACAACTCACCGTTTGGCCCGTTCTGGCGAACCGTTGAAGCGCTGATCACTAAACCCGTTGTGCAGTTATTTAATTGGATAGCAACGCAGCTAATGCCTGACTTATTTATTATGACCGCCAGCCGAACCGCATTGATTGAGCGCCATGGCCCCGCGCGTAATGTATTTATTCAAGCGGGCGTAAAAGCACAAGGCATACTCACGTTTACGCGACTCAATACCCAAGGAGAAAGCTCTGTTGTTGCCGGTACGCAAGTGGTGACTGATATGCTCGGCGATACAGCGTACACGCTTACTCTGATGCAAGATGTTTATTTTAGCGACGGCCAAAGCACCGCGTATGCACACGCTGAAGCTCTCGATACAGGCGCAGCTTTTAACTTACCCGCGCATGCCTATCGTTACTTTAAAGAACAACAAGACGGGATCACAGTAACAAACCATGACGATTGGTTAATTAAGCCAGGTTCTGACGATGAAAGCACCGAGCATTATCGTTTGCGTATCCGCAATGTATTTGGCACCGCCGCGCGCTGGCATATTAACGCTGTATACAAGCAAATTATTGCCAGCTTTGCAGTACCAATCGATAACATCGTTATTGAAGTAAACGCCCCGCGTGGTCCAGGCACCGCCAATGCGTATATTTATTTAGACGTTGGCCCCGTACCAACGGCATTACTTAGTGCCATCAATCAGCATGTTCGTACCGCAGGCCACCACGGACTAGGGGACGACTTTATGGTCTACGCCATGGCGACCACGGGGTTTAATATCACCGCCACGTATAAACTCCATGATAATAGCCCTGCTATTCAAAGCGATTTAACCACGTTTATACACGCCGCTTTTCGTCAAAATGCAGCGTATGCGCCAACACGCGTCGCGCATCAAACGGTATTCAGCATTAGCCAATTAATAGCAGAGTGCCATGAACAATTTAGTGAACTTAAATCAATTAAATTTGATATTGACGACATAACCGCCGCGAACTGGCTACCTGTGCTTACATCATTAACCGTTAATGAGGTGGCAAATGGCTAATGAAATCGCCACCTGGTTAAACAAAGGCTACGCCGAAAAACTTGTAAAAGCGGCCACCGGCTATTGGGAGCAATCGCGTAACTACGTTTTATGGGCTGTAAACCAAAAAGACGAATCGAAAAATGAAGAGCCCGTACTCGGGTTCCTTGCATGGGAGCGCTTAACGAACCGCTTAGACGACGAGCCAATAGATTTATACCGTAAGCGCGTACAACATGCATTGGTGAATACTATTGATGCCGGCGAAGTCGCCTCCGTTAAAAGCATTTTTGAGCGCCTTGGGTTAGAAGTACTTAATGTTCGCGAACGACTCGACGGCCGTGATTGGGACATTATCGCCATTGATATGACTGATTCAACATTGGCGGGGAATACCGACTTACTCCCAGAGTTAATACAACTTTATGGCCGCACATGTCGCCGCTATGAATTAACCGTGCATAACAAAGCGGATGTATCGCTAAGTTTGGGGCTAACGCATGTGCAGTGGGATAGCTGCCACATTGATCACCCACTGCATTTAGCAGCAAAAAATAAAGCCCAGCAGCAATACAGTCACGGTTTTACTGATTTGCAAAATGAAAGTAGCCACGCGCCACTGCATGCCATTACACACAACGTAAAACATACATTACCACTGGAGCAGCTGTATCAATTTTTAGGGTGCGACAACCTTGTTAGTAATACAGACCACCAAGCAATCACCACCGATGTACAGCATGTAATTGCCGCACATCATCACTATGGATTTTTAAGTAAAGAGGGCGGTGTCAGTATCGCCAAGGAGCCATTATGACCCAAGCGATCACCGGCATTATGACCAACGCCGGCAAACGTTATATTACAACCCGCGCGTTAGAGGATAAAGGGCTAGATGTAAAAGAGCTGGTATTAGCAAACGTACCAAATCTAAACGAAAGTGCACAGCGTAACCCGAACGAAAAAATGCCCAGTGCGCTACAAATCGCACACAGACGCGATATTGATGCAAAAGGCTATGTGGATGCAAATACCGTCGCCTGGGCAGTAATTCTTGAGCAGGACGTTGGCGACTTCGACTACAACTGGATAGGTCTAGTAACAAAAGACGGCACATTATTAGCCGTCGATTACTTACCATTACAGCGTAAACGACAAGGCGTGAATAACGTACATAACCGATCGTTTGTTCTTAAGTTTGCAGCAGCGGCGGCACTGGCTCGTATCACAATCCCTGCACAATCATGGATGTTTGATTACAGCCCGCAAATTGATGCGCTAAACGCGCTATCGCTAACCACAGCAACCGCGCAGGTAAATAACATGTACCGCACGTTGCGTAACTTTTTCTTAATGTCAGATTTTACAGTATTTACTAAGGAACTATGATGAGCATTGAACAAATCAACGAAATCGTAACAGCGGCAGACCGTGTGGTTACAGCGGTAGAAAATAAAGCCGCCGAAATTGATGCAAAAACAGCCGCGCTAGCCAGCGACTACAACAGTAAAAAGGCCGCACTTGATCAGCAAGTTGCTGCAAACTCGGCGCAACTGGCAATCGTTGCATCAGACGGCTACCGCAAAGCAATCGAAGACGCATCAGGCGGTCGTAACACAGTAGTAATAGACGAACAGGGCAACCCAAATGTCATGGTGCGCATCCCGCGTTTTAACTACGAAGACATTAACCAAGCAATACTTGATCGCCTTGGCGTTGACTTAATGCTAGGCACAGGTACGCCAACCATGTTCCAACGTAATGGCGAGCAAATGGGTGAGGTGCTCATTGCAAAATACCTAGCATCATCAGGCGCGAATGGCGGCTGTTCCGTAGTTGGCGGTGTACAACCTCGTACATCAGTTAACTACGATGTAGCAAAAGCGTTGTGCAACAATAAAGGTGCAGGCTGGCACATGATGAGCATTCATGAATGGGCTGCAATCGCGCTATGGTCACTTGCTAACGACACAGTACCACGCGGCAATACAAACTACGGCCGCAGCCACGAAAACAAATTAGAAACCGCACGCCGTAGCGATAGCGGCATACCAGGCGATACATCAGGACTTGCCAGAACCGACACAGGCAAAGGCCCAGCAACATGGTCGCATGATCACACAGAATGGGGCATTCAAGATTTGGTAGGTAATGCATTGGAGTGGCTAGACCAAATGATGCTAGACGAAGGGCAGATCATTACTACGCTCGATAATAACCCAGCGGTGATTGAAGAAAACTGGATCAAGCATTCAGCGTACTTTGATTCGCCAGTTGCAAACACAGAAGGCGCTGGCAGCGCTGGATCTCCAGTGCTTAACAGTGCAATTACAAACCGCAATGGCCCAGTCGGTGACGACAATGACGACAACCCACATTTATTAAACAATCATTTCGCAGCAATTACAAAATCAGAAACGTATCAAAAGGTTGAAATTTTACGTCGCTTGCTTATTGAGTCTGAATCAACCACAACCGTAGCAGGCGCAATCTACTGCCGAAATTATGGTAATCGTTTCCCGATGCGTGGTGGCAGCTGGGACAGTGGCTCGAATGCTGGCTTGGGCGTGCTAGCCGTAATTAATAGTCGCTCGATTACGTTCAGCAGCCTCGGATTTCGTCCCGCTTTCTTTGCGTAATTGGTTATTGAAGCTTGAACGCCGCGCGTTAGCGCGGGCATAACTAACAATTAAGAAGGTAAAACTATGTTTTTATACATTTTCAAAGGCGTAAGCCACAGCAATACAAGCAGCGAATACATGCAAGCGCTAGGTATGGACCAAGAACAAATCAACTCTGTATTAAATCAGCAGCAATTTGAGTTAAGTCAAAATATTGAAAAGCGCGCAGTCGCTTATAAACGTGAATCAGATCCTTTATTTATGGCAGCGCAATTTGATGGCACGCCGGAGTCATTCAATGTGTGGAAAGATAAGGTAACTGAAATAAAAGCACGTTACCCATTGCCTGATAATGCATAAATTAGCGCTGTGCTATCACCACACTGCCGCCCCTTGCTCCATGCAAGTGGGCGCGCAGCTGCTTGCATTAGCCATTAAAGACGCGTCGCGCACTGATAAACCCACAAACTATAATGGTTTATTGTTATCAGTGAGTGCAACCGATCCCGCAACACTTGCCAGTAAGCTGGAATTAATAAACGAATATTGCCCAATCCCTGAGTTTATAGCCTGCACGCAATACGCCAAAAGTCACAGCACGTTAGAGCAAAGCAAGCTCTCAATGTATGACGGCCAAAGCTTAGAGTGGCAAATAAACACCCTGCAAAACCTATTACCAATGCGTGATCAGCAAATAGCTGACGAACTCGCGACAGTAAATGACAGCGGCAAGCAATTAATTACCACGATTGATGATGCACTCACCAAAACCGCAGAGTTAAAAACAGCCCGCGACGAGCGACTAAATCAAGCGCAATTTACTGCCCAACGTAGCGGGGTAGATATGCAATTAATGACAGCCAGCACAGCTAAAAAGTTAGCTGATTCAGTGGCGAGTAAAGGCGGTGATGAGCGTTATTGGGCACTGTGTTTATTCGTTGGCGAACAGGGCGAACTTAATAAAATTAAAGGGGTGTTATGACCATCGCGCTAGACGGTTGGAATGTGCCAGGCTTTGAAACCCGCGTAAATGCAGGCATCAAATTAGCCGGCGGCGACATGTCAGGGTTTGGTAGCTTTGCACTGAGCAGTGATCAAGGCGTAAAGCCCGGTACACTCACCGTAAATACAAAAATTCCTTTTGAGCAAGAAAGTGATCTAGCATTATTGATCAGCAAAGCAAAAGCGCTAGACGAAAACGGCGCCCGTATTATTTACACAATTAATAATGCACTCGCACAAGCCTACAAAATACGTAAAGCCAAATTTGATGGTGAATTAAAAACCACGGAGATTGAAGATAAGCGCGGCTGGCAAGTGGCATTTAAGCTCGTAGAAGTGCAATCTGTATCCGAGCGCGAGCAACAGCAGCTAGATGGCGAAGCAAATCAAAATGCCACCGCGCAAGCCACAACCAGTAACGACGAAGTACAAAATAAGTTCAACGAGGTCGAAGGACCATGACCGCACGGTTATCAAATACCTTAAAAATTGGGGGGCAGCCCGTTACCAACGTGGTAACTAAAACTGTGCAGCTTGATATTGCCAGTACCGGTCGCGCAAAGTTTGAAGTGGTCACAGAGCAAGCGCCCAGCGGATTGGTTGAACTGCACTTAGGGTACACGCTAGATAATATGATCCCGTATTTTCTCGGTGTCATAGAATCAAAGCACCAAGCAAACGGCCGATGGTACTTAACCTGCCGCGAACTAATAGGCGCGTTAAGTTTCGCTGCACCGTTGGCGGTTCGTCACGCAACAATCAAAGCGGTGCTTGATGAGCTAACAAAACTCGGCATTGAGTTTGTAACTCCTAAAAATGCTGAATACCTAAATCACGTGACGCCTGCGTTTTATCACAGCGGTACAGGCATTGAAGCACTCCGGCAAATAGGAAAAGTATGGGGCATTAATGATTTTATATTTCAGCAGCGCCCAGACGGCAAAATATTTGTAGGCAGTTGGCACGATTCCCGCTGGCCGCAGGCAATCATTAACGACTTTCCAGAGCACACAATAACCGCCAAAAGCTCAACCACAGGCGAACTAATCGCCATACCAAAATTAAGACCAGGCATAAAACTAAACGGGCGACATATAACAGAAGTAACCTTAATCAACGACAGGATGCACATACGATGGTCAAACACGCCATTAAACGCCTAATACAGCGCTATTTTCCTGAGCTCAATGAGCGTAAACACCTGCCGCAATTGGCGCGTATAGAAAAAATATACGACCTACCAAGTGATGCCGCTTCAATCAGTACGCCATTTAGGCCACTAAAAGCCGCCGATGTACAGCTATTAAATCCGCTTACAGGCGAGCCATTAGCCGTGCCCGTATTTCAGCAAGTAACACTCGGCACAGGGCAAGCATCCGATCATGGTTTATTAAACGAACCTATGCCAGGCATGCAGTGTTTAATACAGTACATCGATGGACTAAATAGCCATCCTGTGATCACCAACTTATTACCATGGCAAAGTCTCGTGCCAGAACACAAACGCACCGACGTAACCTCGCAACAAAATAACCGCAGTAAACTACAAGGGCGTGACGGCAATTGGCACTTAACCACTGACGGCGATATAACCCAAACCAGTGACACGAGCAAAACAACAGCACGCAAAAGCGAACAAAACTACCACGAACGCAGCACCAATATAACCAGCCATGACACAATAAAAATAGACGGCAACCAAATCACAGAGGTAATGGGCGCCTTAAAAACCGTGGTCGGCGAAAAAGCCTTAATTGTAGCTTTAGAGGGCTTACTACTCGGCAGTAAAAAACAGGTTGATATTGAAGCAACCGAAAACATGAACTTAAAAACACAAAAAGAGTTCAGCGCCCACGCCACTGAAAATATGAATTTAGAAACCTTAAAAACCCTGTATGCAAAAGCGACAGAACTAGCAAAGGTCGAAGGAAAAACAGTTTGGTTGGGTGACAGCTCAGTGAATGTAGCTAAAGTCCTCCTTGATTTAATAAGCCTGGTTAAAGACATAAACCAAAGCTTAGAAACACACGGTCATAAAGATCAGGGAGCAGGGCCACCAATAACAAAAGGAGAATTTACAGGGCATAAATCAACAGCGAGCAGCTTGAAAAGTAAACTGGAGCCGATAGTAGAATAAGCAAATGGATTATGAAACAGATAGAAGGTGGTGTGTATAAATATGTGTATAAATTATTTTTTGTTTTTTATTATAGTGTTATAAAACAGATGGTTAATTTTTTAGTATCATAATCGTGCCAGTAAATAGTTGCTTGATTTTGCTCTTGATAAGCCATTTAAAAACCCTTTAAGTTAGCTTGAAACGGTTTAAATGCCGCCAAGTTACTAAATTCATGAATTATTTAGATTATGGCACACGGGCAATGGAGTTTATAGGTTTGAATGATGAAATGATGCTAATCATACTCTTCAGGAGTCGGTAGGGCTCAGTGGTGCGAAACCAACAAAACAGCAGAAGGAATTTACACATAAAAGCGCATAGTCTAGGTTACACACCTCGCGCCGCGATTAAATCGCCCCTAGATTGAATAAATTTCAATCAACAAAGGTCAACACGCGCTAATATCACTGGGGGGTTGGAGTAATTGGGATAAAATAATAACTTAATTCGGCTAGAAGAAATGCTGTTCTATATTGTGTTGCTATTAATTTTAGCCAAGCAGTGGCTATTTTTATTTCAAAGTAAGTTTAGAAGCCTCGTAAAAATGAGGCTTCGTTTTAAATAAATAGAGCATTTACTGGCGTTGGATCAGAACAAACCTAAAGGCAACTCTATTATCATTGCGTCTAAGCTGAAAGCTCTTTTCTGACTATCTCTGCACCTGCACTTAAGGCATCTAGTTTCCCTTTTGCTACGTGATGAGGTAGCGGGGCCATGCCGCAGTTAGTACAAGGGTAGAGCTTGTCGGCATCAACATATTTAAGTGCTTTGCGCAGGGTGGCTGCTACTTCTTCTGGTGTTTCAATGGTATTGGTTGCAACGTCAATCGCGCCTACCATTACTTTTTTACCGCGAATGAGTTCAAGCAACTCAATTGGTACATGAGAGTTGTGACACTCTAGTGAGATAATATCGATATTAGACTTTTGTAGTTTTGGAAAAGCCTCTTCATATTGTCGCCACTCAGAGCCCAAGGTTTTTTTCCAATCAGTGTTAGCTTTAATGCCATAACCGTAACAAATATGGACTGCTGTTTCGCATTTTAGGCCTTCAATCGCTCTTTCTAAACAGGCGATACCCCATTCATTGACTTCATCAAAAAATACATTAAATGCAGGCTCATCAAATTGGATAATATCTACACCTGCCGCTTCTAATTCTTTGGCTTCTTGGTTGAGAATTTTAGCAAATTCCCATGCAAGCTTTTCTCGACTTTTATAGTGGTCATCGTAGAGTGTATCTATCATCGTCATAGGCCCTGGCAGGGCCCATTTAATTGGCTGATTGGTTTGCTTGCGTAAAAACTTGGCATCTTCAACAAATACAGGCTTTTGGCGACTAACAGGGCCTACAACTGTTGGTACACTAGCATCATAGCGATCGCGAATTTTAACGGTTTTACGTTTTTCAAAGTCAACACCGTTGAGGTGCTCAATAAAGGTGGTTACAAAGTGTTGGCGTGTTTGTTCGCCATCACTCACAATATCAATACCTGCATGTTGTTGATCTTGTAATGACAAACGTAGCGCATCCTGTTTGCCTGCAATTAATTCATCGCCTTGTAATTTCCAAGGTGACCAAAGCGTTTCTGGCTCTGCAAGCCAAGCAGGTTTAGGTAAACTGCCTGCGGTTGAAGTGGGTAATAGTGTGTTATTAGTCTGTGTTTTCATAATAAATAATGCCGTAAATTTGGATTGATTTTCAACCTAGCAATTAAGCGTAGCTAGCAGACCACTGTTCAAGCACAGTTTGGTATGGTTTGATAAATTTTTCTTCGGCAAACTTTCCTTGCTCATTAGCGAGTTTGCTGCGCTCTTCTCGATCATAAACAATTTGTGTTAATGAATGATCTAAGTTCTTTAGGTTTGGTCGATACGCTTTTCCTGCAGCTGCATTGGCATTATATATTTCAGGGCGGTAGATTTTTTGAAAGGTGCCCATTGTGCTTATGGTACTGATAAGCTCAAGACTCGTGTAGTCATTAAGCAAATCACCAAAGAAATAAAATGCCAAAGGCGCTACACTGTTTGCAGGCATAAAATAGCGAACTTGCAGGCCCATTTTTTTGAAATATTGCTCAGTTAAAGACGACTCATTTGGTTGATACTCAACACCTAATACTGGGTGCTGATTTTCAGTCTGATGATACGTTTTATTATCCGATACACTTAGGCAGATAACCGGCGGTTTACTAAAGTTTTGTTTGTAAATAGCTGAATTTACAAAGTATTGAAAGAGCTTGCCATGCAATTCGCCAAAATTATCTGGAATGCTAAATTGTGGTTGATCTTTATTATGTTCTTGTAGCAATACGCTAAAATCATAATCGCGTACATAAGAAGAAAAGTTATTTCCTACAATGCCTTCAATGCGTTTATTTGTTTTATGGTCAACAATATTCGTTTTCAATACTTCAATTGATGGGAAAGTTTGGCCACTGCCTTCAATGTCCATATCAACAGAAATAATTTCAAGTTCAACAGAATAGCGATCGCCTTTAGGGTTATCCCAATTTGCTAAGGCATTAAAACTGTTGTCAATCATCTTTAAAGCGTTGCGTAAGTTAGCTTGGCGGTGACTACCTCTGGCCAAATTAGCAAAGTTAGTGGTGATACGGGTATTGTCTGATGGGTGATAATCTTCATCAAGACAAATGCTCTTAATAGTAAATGTGAAGTCTTTGTTCATGGTGATCTAGTATCCAATTGTCTGATTTAAAATGAGTTTATGGGTTACGCTTGCTGGACTTTCCAATCAATTTTTATGATTTAATTAGTTAGTAACCGTCACAGCCTTTTTGTTTACGCCCAATGAAGGGGGGGCTGTATGTTGTCTAGCGCTAAGCGTTGTGTAATTTATACGTGGATCGGTACATGAAGAAAAACGGTTTTATTTCACATAAAACATGAGCCATATTCATTGCTTATTATAATTTTGCGATGTTACTTAATAGCGATTCATCGAATTGGATAAAACGCTAAAAATCTCACAAGGATTTCTGAACTTCTAGACTTCTAGATGTTTAATGTGTATTTATTTCATGTAAAACATGAAGAATATTCAGGGCTCATTTTAGTCAAAAGAGTGAGCGGGGCGTGGTTATATTGATATACTCGCGGCGTATGTAATGAGCTTAAAAGTTAACCTTAATTTAGCTTAAGTCCTTTGCAATTGAGCAATTATGTTACTGCGTAAAACACTGCAATTATGTCATGTAGTAGCCCCTAAATATAATAAGAGAAGAATAGAATGAGTGAATTGATGTTGTTAATTTTATACTGCGCGATATTAGGCAGCGGCGTAGGTTTTTTAGCAGGGCTGTTAGGCATTGGCGGTGGGCTTGTCATTGTCCCAATATTAAGCAGTATTTTACTTTATTTAGCTATTTTACCTGCTGAACAGGTTGTTATCGTTGCAATTGCAACATCATTGGCGTCAATATTATTCACCTCAACGTCGTCGGCAATAGCGCATCATAAAAATGGTAATGTACCTTGGGAACTTGCCCCTTGGATAATGACAGGGGTTGCTTTTGGCGCGCTTATCAGTGGTTTTTTAGCCGCATTATTACCAGAGGCAACCGTGCGTATTGTGTTTGCAGTGAGCGTGACACTGATTGCGTTGAAGATGTTTTTAAGCAGTAAAAGTGATTCCCCTGTTGAGCGTAAAATGCCTAACAAAGGCCTGTTAACCTTTTTTACAACGATTACAGGCGGCTTGTCAGCCATGATTGGGATTGGCGGTGGCGCACTTCTAGTGCCACTATTGACGTTTTTCTCACTCGATATGAAAAAAGCGATAGGATGTGCTTCTGCCTGCGGTATTGTCATCGCATTATTTGGATCGATAGGTTATATCAGCTCAGGCAGTAGTCATTTTGCTTTAGAAGATGGGTTTGCTGGGTTTGTATATTTACCTGCTTTATTCGGTATTATTTGCACGTCTTGGTTTACGGCGCCTCTAGGTGCCAAAGCAACACATCATCTACCTGTACCAATGATCAAAAAAATCTTTGCAGTATTATTGTTAGTGATGGCTGCAAATATGATGTTTAATTAAAGTATAGATAGAATGGTTAGAATACATAGAGGAAGTTAAAGCTTAAAAAGCTCATTTAACATTTATTTGGGAACTAAACATTTAAGTTTTAACTTAAATGTTATATTTTAGTTAAAATAATACTAACAACATTGGTTATTCAGAATGCTATTTGTAGCCCCTCTTTTATTAGCAAGTACTTTATCGCTGGCTGGAGTACAAGATCCAGTTTATTTAGCGACGTTTGATAATGAACAACAAGAAATAAAAACGCGCATAAGCTTTCATCATGCACTTTTATCTGATGAACGAAATGGCATTTTATTACAGTTATCAAATCAGGATGTTTTACGCTTACAAAGCAAGGGTATTAAACTGACACCAGCAGATGCTTTATGGCACAGTAAAGTAAAAAAAATGCAGGAACAGCATGTATCTCAAAGTGTACAAACATCGGGGATCCCAGGGTTTGCATGTTATGCAACAGTTGAAGAAACACTTGCCAGCGTCGAGCAGTTAACGCAGCAATATCCAGATATAACGCAATGGGTAGACATTGGTGATAGTTGGCAAAAAATAAATGGTGGCTCAGGTTACGATCTAAAAGTATTAAAAATAGGTAATAAAAACCTTGATAATCCACCCGTGTTATTTATTCAAAGCGCATTACATGCCAGAGAATATGCGACAGCAGGCCTCACTCTCGACTTTGCTAAAATGCTACTTAATGATGCGAAAACAAATCCGGATATCGCATGGATTTTAGAGCGTCATCAAATTCATATATTATTTCAAAGTAACCCTGATGGTCGAAAAATTGCTGAGGCAGGCTACTTACAACGCAAAAATCACAACGAAAACCATTGCCCATCGGGGAATGTGGGTGTTGATCTCAATCGTAATTATTCATTTGGTTGGAATACGGTTGAAGGGGGATCTAGCGGGCAAGCTTGCCAAGCAACATATCGCGGTAAAGGCGGCGCGTCTGAACCTGAAGTGGCTGCGATAGAAGATTATATACGCAAGTTATATCCTGATGTGAGAGGCACAAATGACGATGATGCTGCGCCAAGTGATACACAAGGCCTATACCTTGATATTCACAGTTACAGCCGCCTCATACTTTGGCCTTGGGGAAATATTGATAAACCAGCTCCAAACCAAGCTGGGCTTGAATCGCTTGGTAAAAAGCTTGCATATTTCAATAATTACTTACCACAACAATCGATAGGCTTATATGCTACAGATGGTACGTCGGATAGCTTGGCGTACGGAGAGCTGGGTATTGCGCATATTACATTTGAGTTAGGTACTGACTTTTTTCAGTCATGTGATTATTACCAAGAAACACTAAAACCCGATAATCTAAAAGCGCTTTTATATGCGGCAAAAGTAGTGGAAGCCCCATACTTATTAACCCAAGGGCCTGATATTGAATCTATTGAGGTCGTTGGCAGTGTTGGTGGTGACATTGAAGTTAAAGTTGGCGTAACAGAAGAGCGCTTTAGTAAGCTCAATGGTGATTTAGTCGCAGATAACATTGCAACAGTAAAATACAGTCTTAACGAATACCCAAGTGCAGGAAATACCCGTTTAGCGACATTTTTAGATGGCAACGCCGACGCTAAAACAGAAAATGTTATTGCTACATTTAATCAATCAGACTTAATTGATGGAAAAATCACACTGTATTTTCAAGGGAAAGATATAACAGGGCAAGTAGGGCCCGTATCAGCATTTAATTTAGATGCGAGCTTACCAACACTCCGAGCGACAGCAACATGTGAAGGCGCAAAATGTGAGTTTAAAGCAGGCAACAAATTTGGTGGTTACTCATATTTATGGCAATTTGCTGATAATAGCTACAATGAAGAGCAATTTACGGCTGTAATGCCTCAACTGGGCGAGAACAAAGTCACCTATCAACTCACTAATAAGTTTGGTACTACACAAAGCATTGAAATAAATGCTCAAGTGCAAGAACTCATTAAACCAGAAGCTAATTTTAGCGAGGCGTGCGAAATATATGTGTGTAACTTTGATGCTGGGCTGAGTAGTGATTTAGATGGATCTCAGTTGACATACGAATGGACGATAGATGCCGATGTCGTGAGTGAGCTTGGCAAATTTGAACATGACTTCATACAAGATGGCACTTATGCTGTTGAACTAAAAGTCACTGATGAACACGGCCAGACTGCCACCAAACAAAGCGAAGTTGTATTTACAGCAAATACGACTCCACCTGTAGTTGTTGCGCCAAAACCTGATGTAACAGAACCCGAAGCTAAAAATTCAGGTGGTTTACTTAATTTTCTAACTTTAACTTTGTTAGGGTTATTTGTTTTACGAAGAAAAAAGCTGAAGCTATAAAATAACGTTAACAGTGATCATTTAGCCACAAAAAAATACCAGTTAGTCTACGCTAACTGGTATTTTTAAATTATTTAAACAAAATTATGGATTAACTATGCAGTCGGTGATTTTTTCCACTCATTATCTACTTTTTTGTGCGATCTGAGTCCACCAAACTGCCTGCTAAATATATTGTTGGGAGTCTTGTGTTGTTAAAAAATACTACACAGTCCTTAATTAGGCCTGAATTTAGATAAGCTACTGTGCTGTATTAGTTGACCACAACAATATAACGAATAAGGAGGTTTGAAAGATGGAAACTAAATTAGTATCAGAACAGTTAAAACAGCAGGGGTTTGTGCTAATAAAACAAGTGATAGAACCGAGTGAAGTTATTGCGCTTGGGCATTTTTGCCAACACTTGACTGACGATGTAAAGTCACAACATTTAGCTGGGAGGTCGCTTAATAATGTTGCCATTATGCAACAAGCAGGCGAGCCTTTTGTTTACCGTATTAATTCACTTTTTCAGTTTCAGCCTCGGTTTGCTTGTTTATTAGCACACACCAAACTAATGAGTTATGTTGAGGCTATTGTTGGCGAACCGGTTTTACCTAGTTATGAGTCTATCGTTATTAAAAATTCATTAGACTCACTTGGTTTCGACTGGCACCGTGATATGGCCGTAAAAACGCAAGAACCTATTATCACACTTGGAATATATTTAGACGATGCGATAGCAGAGCAAGGAGCGTTAAAAGTAGTTCCTGGTTCTCATTGTAGCCAATTGTGTGTTTGCGATATAAAACGCCAGCTATCAGATTCTAGACTACAAAGCGTGAATGTGACTGCCAAAGCAGGGGATGTGGTTATTCATCATGTAAATACCGCCCACTGTTCGGGAAGGCAGGAGAGTTCAGCAATACGCAGAACCATTTACTTTGAATTTAGAGCTGTATCTCACTTTATTAATAACCCAAGATTTTCAAGTCAGTGGATTGAAAAACGCCAAGCACTTATGGCAAATATTAAGGCACTCAATTTAGAACACACCCAAAGGCATTTTCAACTCCCCAATGATTTTTATAATACTCAACAAATAGAAGCCGCCGAGTATTGTTTCGAGTTTGCGCAATAACTCGTACAAATAGCTGTTAAACCAATGCTGAATTCTACATTGTGGGGTAAGTTACGTATAGCTACAGCTGATGCAATATTTTTTATTCTGTTTTTTTCTGCGTTATCCTGTAAAATTATTAACTTAACATCTGTAAACAGCGTTTTATAGTTGTTATAAAAATCAACAATTCAAATTATATAAGTAGATTTTATGATTCTGTATATCATTGGGATAAGTATACTTATTGTTATATTGTGCTCGTCGCTTTATGTTATTTACAGTAACATACATAGAACACGAGTCAGTAAATCTAAAGAATACAATGTGTTATTTGATAAAGATACGATAGTAGATGACTTGATAACTCAACTTACCGAAAAAAATCAAACGCAAGAAAACGAAGATAAAGCACGCAAGAGCAAAGAAGATATCCTGACCACATTTATTGAGTTACACCGTTCAGGAAGTTTTTGTGCGCAATTAAGCGAGCAAGAAATCATTTATTTTGTTAAAAAGAAATTAAATATGGAGAGTAATAAAAATGGATAGCCAGCAACAACCCGCTACACAAGCAAATAAAGGATCTTTTATGGGGCGCTTTGGTCGTCGTAGCGTAATTTTAATTAGTGCCATTGTCATCGTACTCGTAGTGATTGCAACATTGACCTCACAAGTTATTTCGTGGAATGAAGCAGATGAACGGTTGGTTCATCAATCAGCCTTTACCGGTAATTTAACGGTGATTGATCAAGCTGGCCCTTATTTAAAAGCGTTTGGTACTACTTCGGCGTATAAAAAAGTTATTTCAATTAACTTTACAGGCGACAGCACCGCAACTGCCAGTGCTATTGTGCCGTTAATTCCTATTCGCTTTTTGGATACTACAACTGGTGGCGCAAGAGGAGTCTCACGTTTTAGACTGCCTGGTAATGTACCTGCGGGTGAGTCAGGTACTCTTCGCGGACTACTTAAAATACATGAAGAATTTGGTTCGCAAGAAACGCTCATCTCAAATTTATTAATGCGTGCAACCACTGAAAATGTAAAAGCGTCGGCGCGTATGATGTCAGTAGAGCAGCATTACTCTGGCGGTAATGGTCAATTAAGCCAAGATTTTTCTGATCAGCTTACAAATGGTATTTTTGTGACTGAGCAAATAATAAGTACAGGCGAGCGTGATAAAACAGATGATCTTAATAACCTAAGCAAACAACAACGAGTAACTATTAATATTCGTAAAGATGCTGAAGGTAACGCATTGCGTAATGCACCTATTTTAGGTGCGTATGGGATTACAGTTGTAGATGCGAGTATCATCGATATTGATTACGAAAGTAAAGTAAACGCACGTCTTGAGGCACAAAAGCAAGCGGCGGCAGATGAAGCACTTGCGCGACAAAACCTTAAAAAAGCAGAGCAGCAAGCACGAACTGAAGTGGCTTTAGGTGAGCAAGCAATTGCTAAGCAGCGCGCAGAATCAGAGAAGCTAAAGATCAAAGAGCAAATTGATGCTGAGCGTGTAAAAGCAAATGCAATTATTTCAGCGCAGCAACGTGTAGCGGTTAAGGCCGAACTTGCTAAAGAGCAGGCTGAGATTTTAAAACAACAACGTTTAGAAGCATTAGGTATGGATGTACTTGCTGAAGCGCGTCAAAGAGCGAAGTCTGCGGCACTTGATCCTAAATATGTATTTGATGAAACATTAAAAGCAGAAGTTAAAATTCAAACAGCATTATTTAAAAGTCTAGGCAACAGTCGCTTAGTACCTGAAATTATGATTGGTGGTGGGCAAGGTGAACAGGCTAATGGCTCAGAATTTATGCGCTTACTAGCAGCTGATGCAGCGTTAAATCTGCAAAAACGATTAGAGAAAAAATAATTTAGGTATTTCTATTTTATATTTTCAAGGCCGGCAAGTTTACTTGCCGGCGTTATTTATAACTTTTAGGAAGCAAAATTTACTTGCTGCATTGAGCCGATAAACTCAGGGCTTATAAATCATTTAAGCTTTAAATTGTGAGGCACTTGCGTGTAGTTCTTTTCCTGTTTTTTCCATTTGTTTTACAATGGTCATAAAGTTATCGAGTTTATGAGCAGAATCTTGTGATAGTTGACTCATTTCGTTTATATTTGCATTTATATTCTCAGTTACTGAAAGCTGCTCTTGAGATGCACTTGCTACCCCATTGCTAAGATCCCTAATTTTTGACACAGTATTAAAAATAACCTGTAAAACATCTTGTGAATCTGATACTTGAGACTCAGTGGCTTTAACTTGGTTTTTACTTATATCAATAGCACCATTTGCAGTATTAGCCTTTGTTTGAAGCTGTTCGATAATGTTGGCTATTTCTGCGGTGGATTCTTGTGTTCTTTGAGCAAGAGATCGCACTTCGTCAGCAACAACTGCAAATCCTCGCCCTTGTTCGCCTGCGCGGGCTGCTTCAATAGCTGCATTTAAAGCAAGTAAATTAGTTTGTTCGGCTATTGCCTTGATAACTTCAACTACGCTAGAAACTTGTCCGCTTTGCTCGGTTAAATCAGCGATAATCTGTGCCGTTGACTCAAAGCGTTCAGAGAGTTCAGCGAAACTTTTATTTGTTTGGGTCATGACTTCAAGGCCTTTACGTGCCTCGTCTTCAGCTGTATTAGTATAATCTGCAGTGCTTACTGTGTTTTGGGTTACATCATTTAAAGTGGCTGTCATTTGTTCCGCTGCGGTGGCAATACTTTCCAATTTAGCGCTTTGTTCGTGTGCTATGTTGCGGTTATCTTTTACAAACTGCGATACTTCCTTAGCTACCGAGGTCATTTGAGTGCTTGCTACAGCTATAGCTTGTATGGTTGATCTAAAACTGCTAAGCATTCTGTTTACTATAGATGCAACTTCTTTTACTTCAGACACACCTTGCTCTTGGACTGTGGTTGTTAAATTATTACTCTCACCAATTGCATTAAACGCAATACCTAGTTCTATGATTGGTTTTGTCACGCGACGACGCGCAATGTAGAGCCCTCCCATACAAAATGATAAAGAGAAAATCACCACACAAACCGCAACAATAAGTAAAGAGCGTACTTCATCTTCAATTTTCTTTAATCGCTGACTGGTTCTGCTTTCAAGTTGAGTAAAGAATTTATCAACTGGTTTCATTATGTTTGCTTTGAATTCATGATATTCGTCTGAGTGGACAAGTTGTGAGGCAAAGTTTAGATCAGGTTCCCTTAACTGAGTAAACTGACCGTTTGAGTCTTTGAATTTTCCTTTAACCGCATTCATTGCCTCAACTTCTAACTGAACTAAACCATCTGAATTTTTTTTAGCTTCTTCTAATAAAGACAACTCGACTTTAGAAAATCCAAGCTCTTTCATTCGGTTAATAAGGTTATCCCTTGAGCCATCGGGCTTGGGTTTATTACCATAATCAAGAACGAGATCCCAATAAATTGTATGATAATTGACTGGCCGAGGTTTATCCCCGTTACGAATAGCAAGTACATCAAAATACATTTTTTCGTATTTTTCATCCCCCGTGATTGTGTATGTTCGGCCTAAACGAGTTAGTTCATCTGAGCTTTGGCGGAGCTCATCTGCAGCTTGATAAGCTAAATAGCGGTTCTCAGTGGCACTTTCAATTTCTTTTAACTCCGCGTTTAAGTAAAAAATTAAAAATGTAAGTGCCGAAAGTAATACAATCAGCCCTCCAAAAATGGAGGTCATTAAGAACTTTATTGAACGTACGTCCATAACATACTCTTTTTTATACAGTTACATTAAAGGTAGCTAAATCTGTTTGAAGTGCAAATATATAATTTACTTGTATTTATAAGCTAATAGAAACAGGGGGTTAAAATTTTATATAAAAGCTGAATAGTTTGTGTTTTACGTTAGTATAGGTTCATATGATGAAGTTACTGACAGAAGCCGTCTGGAGTGAAGTTTGAAAGGAATAAAAATTTTTATAGTTGTTTTAATTATTTTATTAACCATAGGTTTATTAATACCTGAAAAAATAGTTACTCCAGTGCAAGGTGCTACGGCGAATGACTGGAATCACACTACCTTTTGGTATGAACCATGGGGGAGATCTGGCGTACACAAAGGGATAGATATTTTTGGTAAAAAACACACGCCAGTGGTTGCAGCCGTGAGCGGAGTCGTGGTGTACTCTGGTGAATTAAAACGTGGTGGAAAAGTGGTGGCATTACTTGGGCCTAAATGGAGAATTCATTACTTTGCCCATTTAGAGGATTACTCGGTCAGTGCTGGCGATTATGTTTCGGTCAACGAAGTCATTGGCAGTTTGGGAGATACAGGCAATGCCGCAGGTAAGCAACCTCATGTGCATTACTCTATTTTATCTTTATTACCATATCCTTGGTTGATGACCACTCAAAACCAAGGTTGGAAGAAAATGTTCTTTTTAAACCCTCATAAAAAACTGTATCGGTGAATCCACGCTAAAGCAGACAAAATAAATACCGTTATTTTTACACTTACTTTGCTGATTAACTTAAAATACCAGCAATTGACTCTTTTAAATTAGGAATTCAGCAGTTAATGGATTCTATTGCATTTAGCCTGCTTGGGCGTTTATTTTCGAAACAAGCTTCCTTAGCCTTTGATCAACATACACTCGTTATTCGTCAAGGTAACTCTATCATCCATATTAGTTGGAATGAGCTGGTTGCACCGCTGTCGTTTGCGTATGGCATTTTGGGTCAAACCGTTCGCTTTACTACAGCGCAACACAGCTACACTTTTTCAATGCGTGCGTATGGCACTCATAGGGCAATACGTGCACAGTGTGAACAATATTGGGTTAATGCGAATACAGTAAAGCTTGATGCCTTTTTAAATAAAGTAACCAAACTGGTTAATCAGCGATATTTGCGCCAGTCTCATGTGAGTCGCATTAAGCAGCTTGCGCTGCAAGAGCACAGCCGATGGCTACCGTGGGTTAAAAACAGTCCAGCCCTTGAATTAGTCAATAAAAAAATAAAGGTATTAGAGCAATATGCTCATTGGGATGATGCCCTTACATACTATTTGCAACAAAAATACGTGACCAAACAACTTAAATTATACCACGAGTTTTTTGACTGTATTGAAGCAAACCCGTTAACGCTAAGACAAAGACATGCTTGTGTGATTGATGACGATAACAATTTGTTATTGGCTGGTGCTGGCACAGGTAAAACCAGCGTGATGATAGGGCGCGCTGGTTTTTTAGTGCAAAGCCAGCAGGCGCGTTACAGTGATATTTTACTTTTGGCGTATGGCCGAAAAGCCGCAGATGAAATGGATGAACGTATTCAACAAAAACTTGCTACGGATAAAATAAAAGCGGCGACGTTTCATAGTGTTGGCCTAATGATTATCTCACAGGTTGAACAGGCTAAACCTAGCATGAGTGTATTTGCTGAAGACGAAAAAGCCAAAGCTAAATGGGTGCAACAATGTTTTGAATCACTGATTGAAAAGAGTGCAACGTACCGTAAGTTGGTGTTAGATTATTTTAGTAAATATTATTACGTTGAAAAGAATGAATTTGATTTCAAAACCTTAGGTGATTATTACAGCTACTTAAATGATAATGATATCCGCAGCCTCAAAGGTGACAAAGTAAAAAGCTTTGGTGAGCTTTACATTGCTAATTGGCTTTTTTATCACGGTATAGATTATCAATACGAAGCGCCTTACAAAGTGGCGGTTAAAACTATTGATCGTAGACAATATAAGCCGGACTTTTATTTACCTGAGTACGATATATACATTGAGTATTATGGCATTGATGAGGCCGGTAATACCGCCTCGTATATTGATAAAGCCCAATATCACAACGCAATGGACTGGAAAAACACCACCCATGCCAGTAATAACACTCACTGTATAGCGCTGACCTATGGGCAACATAAACAAGGTGCGTTGTTAAGTGAACTTGAGCAGGCACTAAAAAGTGTTAACGTGCACACTCAGATGCTGCCAGTTGAATCACTGCTTGAAAGTTTAAAAGAGACGGGGAGAGTCACTGTATTAGCGGGATTATTTGCTCAATTACTCAGCTTATATAAAGGCGCATATTTAAGTGCTACGGATGAAGTGAAAGTGCTTAAACGTTCGCTTGATGTCAAGCAAACAACGCAGGCACTAGCGTTATTAAAGCCGATTCTCACTCACTACAATGCTCACTTGCAGCAGCGCGGCGAAATAGACTTTGAAGATATGATTATCAAAGCAATTGAGTATGTAGAGGCAGGTAAGTTTAAATCGCCTTGGCGTTATATTATGGTTGATGAATTTCAGGATATATCTGAGGCAAGAGCCCGATTAGTTAAAGCATTGCGCGATAGCCTCAAAGGTAGCTCGGTATTTGCGGTAGGCGATGACTGGCAAGCAATTTATCGTTTTAGTGGGGCTGATATTAAGCTAACCACTGAGTTTGCTAACTACTTTGGTTTTACCTCGCAAACCACTTTGGATACCACGTTTCGTTTTAATAATAAAATAGGCGAGGTTGCCTCTGCCTTTATTAGTAAAAACCCAGCGCAGCTTAATAAAACGATTACTTCTTTAACGCACGTTTCACAGTCAGCGGTGTCATTATTAAAGCGAGGAAGTAACGCGCCAGCTGTTTTTAAAAGTAATTATCACAGTGATATACCTGAGCTTGTAAATGGCGCGATTGATGAGGTGCTTAATGCAATTCATACTAAAGCATGCAAACCTACAACGGTGTATTTTTTAGCGCGATTTTGGTTCCAACTGCCAAGTAAAACAGATATTCAAACCATGTACGCTAAATACCCATTGTTAAAGATTCAATCGCAGACTTTTCATGCCTCAAAAGGCAAAGAAGCTGATTACGTGATCATTATCGGGTTACAAAAAGGCAAGCATGGATTTCCGAGTGAAAAAGCCACACCTGCAATTTTAGAGGCTTTATTACCAGCGAAAGAAGCGTTTACTTATGCAGAAGAACGGCGGTTATTTTACGTAGCACTAACGCGAGCCAAACATCGTGCGTATATTATCGCCGATATGGCCAATGCCAGCTGTTTTGTTACTGAATTAATAGCTGAACATGACATAGAACAGCATGAATTTAGCACTGAGGTGGATCAACTCCACGGCGAGGATATGAACTGTATGCGCTGTAATGGCGGTGTATTAAAAAAACAAACAGGGCGGTTTGGTGTGTTTTATTCATGTTCGCACTATCCACGTTGTGAACATACAGAAAAACCCTGCGAACAATGTCAAAGTCCCATGACTCGAAGTCGCTATACGGGTTTTAAACTATGTGTAAATACACGCTGTAATCACTTAGTGCCAACGTGTGATAAATGCGACGCTGAAATGGTGCTACGCAGCAGTGCTAAAGGGCAGTTTTGGGGATGCAAAAACTATCAAGGCAATGAAGAACTCAGCTGCAAAAATAGTAAAAACAGCATGGCAATTAAATGGCCAGAGTTGGTCTAGTGGTTAAAAAAGCTTTTTTTAAAGGGACATAAAAAATTGTCTATAAAAATAACTCATGAAATAATAAGTGTTTTTTACTCGTCAAGAATGATTAGGTAATTTTAATAATGAGATTTTCGATTGAAGAAATGGAGGCTGCTTTTACAGAGATTAACGAGCATGCAAATCCAAAATTAGCTTTTTTAGGCGCTTTATCAGGCTCATTGCCGGCTATTGCGGTTTATTTTTTATTTATGGAAATGGGAGGTTTGTTACTGATTATGCTATTTTTATCCCCTTTGATTATAGGCTATTTTGCTCGTTTCGTGGGTAGAACTTACAAAGTTAAACACCGTATATCAGTCGGTGTTATTGGCGCACTTGTGTACATCATTGGATGTATACTACTCGGTTTGGGCCCTTTATATTACCTTTTAGTTCCCGTTGCGTTTGGTGTTGCAATGACAACTGCAAAAATTAAACTTTATAGGGTTCATGAGTGGGCAATTGAATGGGAAGAAAACGGTAAACTTTTTAAAAATAAAAGCGCTGAGTAATTATTCTATCGTTAATTTATTGAAAATGGTTTTTATTTGCATTAAAGTGCGGTGGGTTCTGTATATGTAAAGCGCATAAAGTGTTTATTACTTTAGCTAGTTTATAAATTTTAAGTCGATAAGGAATTTTAAATGAAAATTTGGATTGAAAAGGCTAAAACGATTTTTTGTGCTGTGCTTTTATTCAGTGGATTTGCGTTTAACGTATCAGCAGGCACGCTTCACTTTGGTGGAGAGGTCAACGCGGGCAATATTACCAAGATTTCAACGATAATGAATGATCCGGATGATTATTTAGCCACGCCCGTTACTATAGAAGGAACAATTGTAGGTGTTTGCGAAAAAAGAGGTTGCTGGATGTCATTGGCATCAGATCAGCGCTTTCAAAATTTACGGATTAAAGTCAACGATGGTGACATGGTGTTTCCTATGACTGCTAAAGGCCGCAAAGCAATTGCAACGGGGGAACTTAAAAAAATTGAACTGACCCTGGAGCGTACAAAAATTGTTATGGCACACAGAGCTCAAAAAGCTGGTGACGACTTTGATCCAAGCAGTGTTACGGAACCAATGGCTATTTATCAATTAAATCCAAGTGCGGTAGACATCCTTGAGTAGTACCACAAATTGGTATAAATTAAATCGTAGTCTGCACCGTGATGTAGGCTATTTTTGTGTTGGCTTGATTCTTATTTTTTCAGTATCGGGGATCGCTGTAAACCATAAAGATGATTGGAACCCCAATTATAGAGTCGATGTGACACACATTGATGCAGCGGGCACACAGTGGCATGAAGAAAACGATAGTGAGTTAATTTTACAGGTGCTATCTCATGTTGAAGCTAATGTCGAAGTAAAAGCTTCATACTGGTCTGCAAAAGATGAATTTAAAGTGTTTTTGAAAAATGGTAATAACCTAAGTGTGAATTTAGCCACAAGCTCTATTACTTATGAACGCATTGAAGCAAGGCATATATTTCAAGCATTTAATCGCTTACACCTAAATGAAACAAAAGAATCGTGGGTAATATTTTCTGACATATTTGCCGGATTACTGATTTTTCTCGCTTTGAGTGGCTTATTTATGGTTAAAGGTAAATATTCTCCTCTAGGGGTTAAATCACTGTGGATTGGGTTAGGTATTCTATTACCTGCGGGCTATATTTTTTTATGATGGCTGTAAGCTAACACCTTGTTTTAGTAATTAAGTTGTTTTAGATTTCTTAAGTTTTTTTTCCATCAGACTTAGCAGTTGCCCATTTAAATCAATGATTTTATTTTGAAGTATTTTCTTTTGTTCTACTGCTTGCTCAGATTCATCGTCACTCAGTTTTTGTAGCTCTTTTTGTGTCTCAGCTATTTGCTCTTTTAATTTAGCAATCATTCTATCGGTTGGATCTTGACTCGTTTCGTCCTCTTTTTTATCAACGCCATGTTGCGCATTGTCATATAGCTGCTTGGCTATACTTTCTCCTAATTCGGTTTTATTTATCTGTTTATTTTCTTGATTGAGCTTGTCTTTTCCCTGCTCAGAAATAGAGACGTGACTATTTGGCAAACTTACATTTTGTATTGATGGTTGTTGGGCTGTGATTTGTGGCGATACGCGTTGTTTAGCGTATAAGTTGATGTTAAGTGCCATGGTCGTTCTATTAATATTATCCATAATATTGATTAAATTTAAAGTGGGTATAAACAAGTGTTATTTTGTTATCGGCCAGGTAAACTAGAGCATGAGATTTATTTTTTCAGGCAAAAGAAGCACCTTAGGTGCTTCTTTTAAACTGAATGACGTGGGTTATTGCATCGCCACGGCAAGCTGGTGATACAAACCTATACCGATAAGTACATTAAACGGGAAGGTAACACCGAGTGAACTTAGCATAGCAAGGCCAATATCTGCTTTCGGTATCGCGGCTTTAATGGCAGCAGGAGCCGCAATATATGAAGCGCTGGCCACTAAACTTCCAAGAATAACCACCGAACCAAGCTCTAACTCTAAAAGTGTGCCAACAGTCACACCCACGGCACCTAATACTAACGGGGTAACGATGGCAAAAAAAGCCAGCTTCCAATGGTGCCAAGGAATAGGACGTAATGTTTGTGCCGCTGTTAAACCCATTTCTAGCAAAAATAGAGCAAGTACGACTTTAAAGCTATTTGTTAATAACCCCGTTACTTGGCTGCCCTGCTGTGTACCGTACATCATACCGATTATCACACCACCTACCAGTAGAATAACGCTCTTATTAGTTAGCGTCTCATGCCACAGAGCTTTGAGTGATAATGTATTTTCAGAGCTATGTTGTTTGTCTAAGCGTCTATAAAGTAGCAAGCCAACTATAATTGCAGGAAGCTCTAACATGACTAAATAGAGAGTTACCTCAGCCCCAACAGCGAGTTGAGCAGATTCCGCGTAGGCAAGGGCTACCGCAAAAGTACCGGCGCTAACTGAGCCGTAATGGGCTGCAATACTTGCGCTGTTCGCGACGGATAGCTTAACTACATACTTTAAAATAGGGTAAAGAGCTAATGGAATGAGTGCGCCAATTAGCATAACTGAGCCCATCTCGGGGAGTAGTTGCCAACTTAAATTACCATGCAGTACCATGCCACCTTTCAAGCCAATCGTAAGCATTAATAATAAACTCAGTGTCTCGTATGTTGCTTTAGGGATAGTAAGATCCGAACGTAAGACACCGGCGACTAATCCTAAAACAAAAAACATAACAACAATATCTGGCACAACTCTCTCCTGTGGGTTTGAAGTAGGACTATTGTAGGGAAAACTTTGCATAGCAAATAATAAAATGAATGACAGGAAGGTATAGTATATTATCTATGGGTTAATATTTATTACTTATTAAAGGCGTAATAATGGATCTCAGGCATATTTCATTTCGATTACTTGAAGTTTTTATGAGCGTTGTAAAAACGGGCTCAATAAGTGAAACTGCACGACGTTTACACTTAACGCAGCCGACAGTTTCATTGCAAATAAAGCGTTTACAAGAGGCTGTAGGAGAGCCATTGGTCTACATGAAACAGCAAAAACTGCAAGTTACAGAAGCGGGTTTAGCATTATTTAGAACATGTCAGCAGGTGTTTGGTCATTTTGACGACTATAGTGATTTACTGTCCGAAATTAAAGGCGGCGAGCGTGGGCGATGTAAAATTGCGATGGTCAATACAGCTCAATATATCTTACCTAAGTTACTCGGGCCTTACAGTAACTTACATCCACATGTTGAATTACCGCTGGAAATAGGTAATAGATCTGAAGTTTTATCACGTTTTGAACGCGGCGAAGATGATATTTATGTTTTTAGTCACCCACCTTCATTAGAGCATGCACAGGCCGCTCGGTTTTTAAAAAATCCACTCGAATTTATTGCACCAATAGATCACCCTCTAGCGGATGCTGAGCAGTTGTCTCTTGTTGATTTAGCATCGCACCGGTTTTTGTTGCGTGAGCCTGGCTCTGCCACACGAATGTTGTTTGAAAGCGAACTGCAAAGACGTGGGCTTGTACTTAGTAATACGGTACAGATGGCAAGTAACGAGGCAATAAGAGTCGCGGTATCATCGGGAATGGGAATAGGGGTATTGTCGCGTCATGTTTTACCTGCGCAAGAGGCTGGTTTCAAAGTTTTAACCGTAACAGATGTCAGTTTGGCGAGTCATTGGTATTTTGTAATACGTACAGATCGGCATATTTCATATGCTGCACGCAGCTTCTTACAGTTTGCGCAAATGCATTTGGAGCAATATCTTGATACTCAATGGGTGCGCAACGAGTTACTAACGCTTAATGTGAGCTTAGATGCTGAGCAAAAACGTTTCAGCCGTTAAAATACAGTACTCAACAGTCGTTGTACTAAGAGAAGTATTGCTTTATAAATAATCAATCAGGATTACTTTAGGTATTAAAAAAGGCCTAACAATGGCTAGACCTTTTCTAAAATTAAACTGGTTTATTGAACAAGTTCTTGCTCAGAAAACTCTTCTGCAAATAATGGGCTAGACAAGTAACGCTCTGTTGCGCTTGGTAAAATAACGACAACATTTTTGCCAGCATTCTCAGGTAATTCCGCAATACGTTTTGCTGCAACTACAGCTGCACCAGATGAAATACCCACTAAAATACCTTCATCTTTCATTAGTTGATGGGCCATTGCAATTGCATCTTCGTTAGAAACAAGTTCAGCACCATCAATTACTTCAAGGTCTAAATTCCCAGGGATAAAACCTGCACCAATACCTTGGATTTTATGTGGACCAGGCTTTATTTCTTCACCTGCTAGGGTTTGGCTAATTACTGGTGAGTTAGTTGGCTCTACAGCAATTGATTTTACATTTAGGCCTTTTTCAAGTTTTAAATAACGGCTTACACCCGTAATTGTACCGCCAGTGCCTACACCTGCAACGAAAAAGTCAACTTTACCGTCTGTTGCTTCAAAAATTTCAGGGCCAGTCGTTTCAAAGTGAATTTTAGGATTTGCAGGGTTTTCAAATTGTTGTAGCAAAATAAACTTAGTAGGATCACTTGCTTGGATTTCTTTTGCTTTTTCAATTGCGCCATTCATCCCTTTTGCGCCATCAGTTAGCACAAGGTTTGCGCCCAATGCTTTTAATAGCTTACGGCGTTCAAGGCTCATAGTATTAGGCATAGTCAGCGTTAACTTGTAACCACGAGATGCTGCCACAAACGCAAGTGCAATACCTGTATTACCTGATGTTGGTTCAATAAGTTCTTTATCTTTAGTCAATTCACCTGATTTTTCAGCTTCCCAAATCATTGATGCACCTATACGGCATTTAATACTAAAGCTTGGGTTACGTGATTCAATTTTGGCAAAAATATTACCAGTGGTTACACGATTTAGTTTTACTAATGGTGTATTACCGATAGTGAGTGAATTATCTTCAAAAATTGTAGACATTGTGTTCCCTTGGGTGCTGTTTATTCAATCGGGGGTTGATATATTAATAAATCAACCGTAATAGCCACACTCTACTGTGCAACGAAAAAAATAAAAGTAAAGTTTGGCTATAAGATATATCTATTCGGCTTATATTTGAATGAAATAAAACCAGCCTTTGTTTTAGTGACTAAAAAATAAGGGAACTTAATATGAAATTTGTTGCACTAGATCATAATGAGCAAAAATCTTTAAATTATAATCAACACACATAAGGAAAGAATGTTGCAATGGTGTAACGATGTTATTTTATACAAACAAACTGTTTTTGAGCGGTTTTATGACACATCTCCTTTAAAACATGATAAAACCCTATGCATCTAAATTTATGAAGTGATCACGATGACGTTAATCTTAAAGTTAATTGCCGGTATAGTGGCCGGTATTTTAGTGGGTCTATATGTACCATTAACAGGTGTAGAACTCCTTTATACTGTAAAAGAAGTAATTGGTCAGTTGATCACCTTTACTATCCCGTTAATTATTTTATTTTTTATCGCATCAGGGATTGCCGGCTTACCTAAAGGTTCAGGCCATTTATTAGGTAAAACCGTAGGTTTTGCATATGGATCTACTGTTATTGCTGGAACATTGGCTGTTGTGGCTGTGAGTGCGATTATTCCGTTGTTTGATGGCGGTTTAACTTTTGAAGCTGAAGTGGCCACTGAAGTTGCCAGTTTTATTGATTTAGAAATCCCTCCATTAATGGGTGTAATGACCGCACTTGCGACTGCTTTTGTATTTGGTATTGGTATGAGTCAATTGCAACTTGAAACACTTAGAAAAGTATCAGATCAAGGTCGCGATGTAATAGACGCTTTATTAGCAAAAGTAATTATTCCTGCACTGCCTTTTTATATTGCGGGTGTATTTGCCGAAATGACTGTTGCTGGTTCAGTAGTTGATACCTTGCAAACGTTTGGTGTAGTACTTGTAGCTGCATTAGTAATGCATTGGCTTTGGTTAAGCGTTTTATATATAGGCACGGGTATTTTGTTAAAGCGTAACCCAGTTGAGTTAATTAAAAACATGCTGCCAGCTTATTTTACTGCATTAGGTACGATGTCTAGCGCTGCGACGATTCCAGTGTCTTTACGTGCAAGTAAAGCAAACAATGTTAAAGAAGATGTCGCTAACTTCACAGTTCCTTTATGTGCGACTATCCATTTGTCAGGTTCGACAATTACGATTGTGACGTGTGCAATGGCAGTTATGTTTTTGTCGCCAAATATGGATGTGCCATCTCTATTTGGAATGTTGCCATTTATTATGATGCTTGGTGTTGTGATGATTGCAGCCCCAGGCGCACCGGGTGGCGCTGTAATGGCTGCATTAGGTTTATTAACGAGTATGCTTGGCTTTAATGAAGGTGCAGTCGCGTTAATGATTGCCCTATACTTAGCGCAAGATAGCTTTGGCACAGCCTGTAATGTCACAGGTGATGGTATTATTGCATTATGGGTTGATCGTTTTAGCGATAAAGCGTCTTCTTAAGTTAATTACCACCACGTTACATAGAGTACTCAAGTGAGTATTTTTACGTAGCGTGGGCTGAATGGAACGATATTTGAGTTATCGTTTCATCTTTTCTGTGTTAATGTGGCGAATTAAATTGTCACAATGACATGCTGTTTAGTTATATGAGGGTGTTCCATTGATTAACGTACTTTTAGTTGATGACCATGAGCTTATACGTACGGGTATCAGGCGTATTCTTGATGACGTTCGTGGGTTCAAAGTAGTTGGTGAAGCTAAAACAGGTGAAGAAGCTGTGCAGTTTTGCCGTCAGCACTCACCTGATATAGTGCTCATGGACATGAATATGCCAGGCATCGGCGGTTTAGAAGCCACCAAAAAAATCTGTCGCTACTGCCCTGATGTAAAAATCATTGTACTTACAGTGAATTGTGAAGACCCTTTCCCAAGTAAAGTAATGCAAATTGGCGCACATGGCTTTTTAACCAAGGGCGCAGGCTCAGATGAAATGGTTAATGCCATCCGTGCAGTTAATGCTGGACAACGGTATATAGCACCAGAAATAGCCCAACAAATTGCGTTAGCGCAAGTAACAGGCCGTACTGATGAAAGTCCATTCCAGTGTTTATCTGAACGAGAGCTGCAGATCATGTTAATGATCACAAAAGGGGAAAAAGTACAAGATATTGCTGAACGTCTTAACTTAAGTTCTAAAACGGTGAACAGCTATCGTTACAGGATGTTTGAAAAACTTAATGTTAGTGGCGATGTTGAGTTAACTCACTTAGCTATTCGACATAAAATGATTGATATAGACAGCTCTCACTAATCTGCTTTATGGCCGAATTTGATCACGCCCACTTCTTAAAAACGCTATCAAGTGAACCTGGTGTTTACAGGATGCTTGATAGTGACGACAATGTTATTTATGTCGGCAAGGCTAAAAATTTAAAAAAACGCGTGAGTAGCTATTTTCGTAGCACTGTAACAGACAGTAAAACGCGTGCCTTAGTCAGTAATATTTGTAATATTGATATTACGTTGACAAATACTGAAACCGAAGCGTTATTGCTTGAAAACAATTTAATAAAAAAATACCAGCCTCGCTATAACATTTTATTACGTGACGATAAATCTTACCCTTATATATTGTTGACAGCACACAAGCATCCAAGGCTTGCATTTCATCGTGGAAGCCGCAAAGTTAAGGGCGAATATTTTGGGCCATTCCCAAGTGCCGGCGCTGTATCTGAAAGTCTGCGCTTAATGCAAAAAATATTTCCTGTTCGACAATGTGAAGATGCTTATTACCGTGTTCGCAGCCGACCATGTTTGCAACATCAGCTAAAGCGTTGTTCTGCGCCATGTGTAGATAAAGTATCAGATGATGAATACAGCCAGCAAGTTAGTTATGTACGCAAGTTTTTGACTGGCAAGTCCCATGAAGTTATTTCTGATTTAATTACTAAAATGGAAACCGCAAGCCAAGCATTACAATTTGAACTCGCTGCAAAAGTACGTGATCAAATAATGTTGCTACGAAAAATGCAGGAACAACAATCCATTTCAGGAAATTACGCTGAAATGGATGTGGTTGGTTTTGCGCATTTAAATGGACTCAATGGTATTCATTTGCTTATGATCCGTGATCATAAAGTTCTTGGTAGTAAAACCTATTTCCCAAAGGTTCCAAAAGACTCCCAGCAACAAGAGATTTTAACCTCATTTTTAGGGCAGTATTATTTAGCGCCAGGTGCAACAGGGCGTATTGCGAAAGAAGTTATACTGCCATTTGCGATTGACGAAATAGACGTACTTAGCGATGCATTAAGTCAAGTAAGTGAGCGTAAAGTTAATTTAAAAGTTGTAACTCGGGGAGAGCGAGCACAATACCTACAATTAGCTAATAAAAATGCCCTCAATAGCATCACCGTTAAGCAAAGTACGCAAGACTCAATTAATAAACGTTATGCACAGCTCAAAGCTACTTTGCGCTTAGATGACATTAATCGTATGGAGTGCTTTGATATAAGCCACACCATGGGTGAGAATACTGTCGCCAGTTGTGTTGTGTTTGATTCGCAAGGGCCAAACAATAAAGAGTATCGGCGTTTTAATGTGACGGGTATCACCGGTGGTGATGACTACGCAGCAATGGAGTTTGCACTTAACAAACGTTACAACAAACTGGTAGATGAAGAAAAAATTCCAGATGTTATTTTTATTGATGGTGGTAAAGGTCAGTTATCGCGTGCAGAGCAGTACTTTTCAACTTGGCCCCATACAAAAATGCCGCTACTAGTCGGTGTTGCAAAAGGCACTAGCCGAAAACCGGGGCTAGAAACCTTGTTAATTGATGGTGGCCGAAAAACGATTCCGATGGATTCTGATGCACCCGCACTGCATTTAATCCAACATATACGTGATGAATCGCATCGTTTTGCAATAGCAGGACACCGTAATAAGCGCCAAAAACAACGCACTCAATCATTATTAGAAGAAATAGGTGGAGTCGGCTCAGTTCGACGCCAAACATTATTAAAATTTTTAGGGGGCATGCAGGGAGTAAAAGCTGCTAATATAGATCAATTAAAGCAAGTACCCGGGATCAGCTCTGACATGGCTGAGAAGATATTTAACCATTTGCATGACAAGGGCTAGCCCTTCGTGCGAATATAGAAAAAAAGACATCCCCAAGTAGTTATGTGGAATATTCCAAACACACTCACAACCTTTAGACTTTTCCTTATCCCCATTTTTTTGGTGGTATTTTATTTGCCCTATTCATGGGCTTTCTTTGCTGCGGCCTTTATTTTTTGGCTCGCATCTATCACAGATATTTTGGATGGTTATTTAGCACGCAAGCTTGAACAATCAACACCCTTTGGCGCATTCTTAGATCCTGTTGCTGACAAAGTAATGGTGTGCACCGCATTGGTTGCCTTATCTAGCTATTATCAATCAATGTATATGACAATTCCTGCTTTGATTATTATAAGTAGAGAAATAGTTATTTCAGCTTTACGCGAATGGATGGCTGAACAAGGCAAGCGCGATAATGTGGCCGTATCTAATATGGGTAAATTTAAGACCGCAGCACAAATGTTAGCCATTATTGGTTTAACATGGCAGTACGATAGCTGGATGATGTATCTAAGTTATGGCTTACTTTATATCGCAACTCTTTTAACGGTGACTTCTATGCTGCAATATTTGATTGCTGCGTGGAGTGAATTGACTAAAAATTGAGTCTAAACGTATAATAACGCACCATTTTAGATAAAAAACAAGCAAACAGTTCAAAACTAGCATTTTTTGTATTGACGCGTTTAATAATCTCTGTAGAATGCGTCCGTGTTGAGAGGGCATAGCCCCTTAGATAAACAAAGCGGCACTAGCTCAGTTGGTAGAGCGCGACCTTGCCAAGGTCGAGGTCACGAGTTCGAGCCTCGTGTGCCGCTCCAGTTTATTTTAATGGTTTACCCCAGCGTTGGGGCGGAATGGCAGAGTGGCCATGCACCGGATTGCAAATCCGTTTACCTCGGTTCGACTCCGGGTTCCGCCTCCATTTCAACACTCCACATGCTTTTAATAGCAAACTCGATGCCCGAGTGGTGGAATTGGTAGACACAAGGGATTTAAAATCCCTCGACTAACAAGTCGTGCCGGTTCAAGTCCGGCCTCGGGCACCACTTTGTGGTTTAGTTATATCGCCAAATGTAACTTATAAAAATTGTATTACATAAATTAGTTTATGTGATTTATTTAGAATTAATATGATGCGGCACTAGCTCAGTTGGTAGAGCGCGACCTTGCCAAGGTCGAGGTCACGAGTTCGAGCCTCGTGTGCCGCTCCATATTAATTTTATCCACTTGCTTTAAGTAGCAAACTCGATGCCCGAGTGGTGGAATTGGTAGACACAAGGGATTTAAAATCCCTCGACTAACAAGTCGTGCCGGTTCAAGTCCGGCCTCGGGCACCACTTTAAATTATTTTACCAAGGTAATTTAAAGAAGATAAAAATAGTTTTGCGGTACTAGCTCAGTTGGTAGAGCGCGACCTTGCCAAGGTCGAGGTCACGAGTTCGAGCCTCGTGTACCGCTCCAAATTATTTGGAAACATTTAGGCGGAATGGCAGAGTGGCCATGCACCGGATTGCAAATCCGTTTACCTCGGTTCGACTCCGGGTTCCGCCTCCATATAATTTAATCCACACGCTTTAATTAGCAAACTCGATGCCCGAGTGGTGGAATTGGTAGACACAAGGGATTTAAAATCCCTCGACTAACAAGTCGTGCCGGTTCAAGTCCGGCCTCGGGCACCAATCTATCTTTTATAGATTGCTTTAACTTAATATTACAAGTTAAAAATAGTTTATATAAATCTTATTTATCTTAATCTTATCTCTTAATACTTTTAGTTATTACTTCAAATTGTTATCCTAGATCTCATTGATTTTAAATTACCAACGAGTAGTTTTTATTACCACATCATTCATGTGATCGTGGTCTATAAGGATATTTATGAAAGTAAGTCATTCAGTTTCCTACGCGCTCACATTAATGCTGCTATTTATTTTAGTTGGCTGCAATAATGATGATTCAGAACCAACGCGCAGTGTAACAAGCAGTGCTACAAAAGCACAAAATTCACCACTAAACGATCCTTCCTTTAATTTAGCGCAAGTAAAACAAGATTACGCAAATACACCTTTAACTGTGCTTGATGTATCAGAACGAAGCCGAGATGGAAAAAACTCAATTGCGGTTACTTTATCTGTGCCACTAAACCCAGCAGACAACCACCAAAAATACTTTAATATTAGTAATAAAAAAGAAGGTGTGGCGGATGGAGCTTGGGTGCTGTCTAATTCAGGAAAAACAATTTGGTTCCCGTATGTAGAGCCACAAAAGAGCTATGATATTACGGTATATCAAGGATTGGTTGCAGCTAATGGGGAACGTTTAAGTCAAACTTACAGTACCCAAGTTACAACGAATAAACTTACCGCAAGCATTAATTTTGACACTACAGGGGCGTTTCTTACGAAAGGCTTAGGAAATGGTCTCCCTGTTGTGAGTGTAAATACGCGTGCCGTTGATATTAATTTTTACAAAATCAATGAAAAAGACAGCCAATCATTTTTGAATGAAATATCAAATCACCGCTATTATTGGGGTATAGAGCGAATCACACAATTTGGTGAATTAGCTTATACAGCAAGGTACGAATTAAATGCACCAAAAAATACCCGTGTAAAACGCAGTATTAATATTGATGGTATTAAAGCGTTAGAACCTGCAGGTATTTACCTTGCAGTCATGGTGAAAGCGGGCGGATATGAGCAGCATCAAATGATGTGGTTTAGCGTAACTGATATTGGCATGCATGCGCGTTTTTATAATAACCAAATTGACGTTCACACTTCATCGCTTAAATCTGGCAAACCAATGCAAGATGTTGAAGTAAGCCTACTTAATAATGAAGGCGAAATACTACAACAAAGTTTAACATCCCCTGATGGACAGGCTTCTTTTGTGACTAACCTCAATGCAGCATCTCTGATCAGCGCTAAGATGGGCGATCATTATTCTGTGATTGAAATAAATAAACCAGCGCTAGATTTATCTCAATTTGATATTGGCCTGCGGCCTAACACAGAGCAAGAATTATTTATTTACGCTCCAAGAGACTTATATCGACCTGGCGAAGTCATTGACTTTAATGCACTACTTCGAGATAAAGATGGGCGTTTAACGCCAACAAGTATTTTATCAGCAGTCATTAAGAGTCCTGATGGTACGCATGTTAAAACGTTTAAATGGGCGGGGGATGCAAGTAACTATTACAATAAAGCATGGTCAATTCCTCGTGATGCTCAAGTGGGTAGCTGGCAGTTTGAAGTATCCAGTGTAGATAAATCGGTATTTATTTTTAATTTTAAAGTCGAAGAGTTTTTACCTGAACGTTTAAAATTAACCTTTAACCCTCAGAGTGAATTAAAGCGTCTTGTTGTTAACAAACATCAAACACTTACTCTGCCTGTTTTAGGCGAGTACTTATACGGAGCTCCAGCTTCGGGTAATCGTTTATCAACACAAGTAAATATAGCCAAGTGGCGTAGGCCTGTATTAGCATTACCAGAATTTGAATTTGGTAACATTCAAGAGACTGCTTTTAATACCCGTAATGATTTAACGGATGTTGAACTTGATAATAAAGGACAAGGAAAGCTGGTTTATAACGCTGATTTTTCAACGTTAAAAAGCCCACTGCGAGTTCAGTTTATTAGTAGCTTGTATGAATCAGGGGGGCGTCCTGTATCGCGGGCTTATTCAGGATTAGTATGGCCAGAAAATACGATGCTCGGCATTCGTAGTAGCTTTGGTGAACGTAACCCAGAAGCTAACTCTAAAGTCAGCTTTGAGATTGTTAATGCCTCACTTGATGGTGAAAAGCATATAGCGACTAATTTAGATATTAAGCTGATAAGAGAAGATCGCCGTTATTTTTGGGTATATACGCAAAGTGAAGGGTGGCATTACCAATGGGATGACAACGAGTTTGTTGAGCTTACTCAGTCAATAGATATTGAAGCCGGTAAAACAGCTCAAGTACGGTTTCCAGTTGAGTGGGGACGTTATCGTTTAGAAGTAAAAGATCCCGCAAATAACCTGTTTTCTAGCATGCAATTTTACGCGGGTACAAATTGGTATGAAGATTGGCAAGCGGCACAAGCCGGCAGTGGTGCCGCGCAACCAGATAAAATAACGATGGCGCTTGATAAAGCTGCGTATAGCGTAGGTGATACAATAAAAGTGAATGTAATTCCGCCAGAAGCAGGCGAAGCTATCATTATGGTTGAAGGTGATGAGCCACTTTGGATGAAGCGAGTGTCTATTTCAAGTGAAGGCGCAGTCGTTGAAATACCTTTTTCGAAAGAATGGCAACAACACAACCTTTATATTAGTTCTGTTGTGTTGCAAGCGGGCAGCAATGAGCAAAGTTTGACGCCAAAACGCAGCTTTGGTTTAGTGCATTTACCCTTAGACAGAGAGTCACAGCAACTTGATATTACCTTCGATGTAGCCGAAAAAGCACTTCCAAACAAAAATTTACCCGTTAAAATTAACGTTAAGCAGGCGGCAGATAATAAATCTAAACACGCTTTTATTACCTTGGCTGCTGTGGATGTTGGAGTGCTGAGTATAACGGATTTTGCAACCCCAGATCCGTTTGATGCATTCTTTGGGCAACGTCGCTATAACGTTGATGCACGAGATGTGTACGATAAAGTAATCGAAGTTAGTCAATCAGATAAAGCGAATTTACGTTTTGGTGGCGATACAGACCTAACGCGAGGTGGAAAGGCCCCACAATCAGAGGTAAATATTGTCTCTTTATTCAGCGGCTTAGTGGCTTTGAATCAACAAGGTGAAGCAAATGTAGACTTAGCGATCCCGGATTTTAATGGACGCTTAAAATTAATGGTTTTAGCTTTTTCAGATAATGAATTTGGTAGTGCCGAGCAAGAAGTAACCATTGCAGCACCAGTCGTTACGCAAATTGCAATGCCACGTTTTTTAGCGATGGGTGATAGCACAACGATTGCCCTAGATGTTACTAACCTCAGTGGTGTAGAACAAACACTAGCCGTTAGCTTTGAAGCAAATGGAGCAGTAAAGCCATTTACTGATGATAAAGATATTAGGCTACTTAATGGAGAAAAAACCACATTAACGTATCAAGTTGATGCTGAAAGCCCGATTGGCAACGCCTATTTTAATGTGATGGTTAAAGGTGATGCGCTTGAAGAAAGTGTACAACGGCAATGGCAATTAGGATCACGCCCCAGCTATAGTGCAACACATACCAAAGTTCAAAAAGTATTATTACAGGGTGAAAAGCTGGAACTAGATAAGCGCATAACTGATGAGCTTATTTTAGACACCGTGCAGGCCAGCGTATCTATTTTTAATCGCGCAGACATAAACCTACAAAATCAGCTAACACATCTGATGCAATATCCTTACGGTTGCCTAGAGCAAACCAGTAGCCGTGCTTATCCACTTATCTTTGCCAGCCCAGAGAAACAAATATTAATGGGTATTAAAGGTGTGAGTGAGCAAGAGCGCTTAGCCATGATAAACCAAGGTATTGACCGTTTAGCTACTTTGCAGCTCAGTAATGGCGGTTATGGCTTATGGAGTAATAAGTCAACAGAAGAATATTGGTTAACTGCGTATGTGGGAGATTTTTTACTCAATGCGCGAGAAATGGGTGTAAATGTACCCGAAACACTCTTAAGTAAAACGCTTTCACGACTTCAGCGCTATATTGCACGTAGCGGCAGCTTTTACAATGAACCTTGGAGCGATGATCCCAAGCATAGTAATTTTGCTTACAAAGCCTATGCAGCATATGTTCTATCACGTGTGAACCAAGCGCCATTGGGAACTCTGCGTAGTCTTGCTAAAAATCAAGCGGATGACGCGAAAAGCGGATTACCACAAGTGCACCTAGCCATTGCTTTGGCTAATATGGGTGACAAAAAACGCAGTGATGCGCTATTCATTCGCGCTTTAAATAATATACCCACGAAAAGAGAACACTACTTAAGTGATTATGGAAGTCAAATACGAGATTTAGCGATGATGATTCATTTAATGATCAAACATCAGCAACACGCCCAGCATCAACAAAAAGCAATTGCACTTAGTTTTAAATTAGCCGATTTACTAAATCAACGAACGTATTACAGCACACAAGAGCGTAATGCATTATTTTTAGCGGGCTTGTCGCTGCAAATAAATAACAACACATTGTGGTCAGCACAGCTAATTTTAGGGAGTGCTAACTCAAAGAAAGACACGCTGACAGCCAATGAGCATACTCTGCAGCAAAAAACGGTATTTAAACAGGCCTTAACAGCGGAAAATTTACAGCACTCGGTTACAGTAATGTCTAAAAATGAAGAGCCATTATTAGCGACGATCAATATCAGCGGTTATGGTAAAAAAGCCCCTGCGCAAAGTACGAATGGAATAGCTATTGGGCGTCGTTGGCTTAATGTTAAAGGGCAAGAAGTAAAAGTTAATGAAGTGAAGGTGGGAGAGCTATTTTTAGTTAATTTAACAGTGAATGCCGATCAAAGAACACCTGATGCCATGGTTGTTGAATTACTACCTGCTGGTTTTGAGCTCGAAAATCAAAACCTAGCCCATGCAATTAAGCTTGATGAAATAGTAATAGACGGGCAAAGCATTACACAATGGCAACAGCAAAACCCAGTTAAACACCAAGAATACAGAGATGATCGGTTTGTAGTGGCACTTGAATTATATAAAGGCCGTACAGCACAATTATTTTATTTAGTTAGGGCGGTAACGCCGGGCATATATAAAGTGCCATCATCATTTGTAGAAGACATGTATAGGCCAGAACTACGAGGCGTCGGTAAGGCGACGAATGACATTACTATCAGTCAACCAAGTACAGCAAAGTAGTGAGAATTAAGCTAACGAAAAAGAGGGTTTGTAAATTTTTATTAGTCGCTTTAGCCTAAAAAAAATAATCGCAGGCTCTGCTGCTGCGCTCATTTTTTGGTGTGTTTTGTTGTTGTCAATAAGTGCTTTGCTGTTGGATTATTTATATCCACTTAAGCTACCGCAAGGGACTTACAGTATGGCGGTTACAACCAATTCAATTACACCGATAAGTAAAACGCGTGCAAAACAATTTGCACGCGTTGTGGTCGATGAAAACAATAGACTATTACGTACTTTTGCTGACGATAATGGGATATGGCGTTACCCAATATCGTTGCAGCAAGTTTCACCGCTATATATTGAAGCTTTAATAAACTATGAAGATCGCTGGTTTTGGTATCATCATGGCGTTAATCCATTTTCAGTATTACGCGCTACTTATCAAAATATTACACAAGGGCGAATTATTTCAGGAGGTTCAACACTGTCAATGCAAGTTGCGAGAATATTGCACCCTCACTCACGTAGTATTTGGGGAAAGCTACAGCAGGTATTGCGAACATTACAGCTTGAATGGCATTTAACTAAACCACAAATACTACAACTGTATCTTAATAACGCCCCTTTTGGTGGCACAATAGAGGGCGTGGAAGCCGCCAGTTATAGTTATTTAAATAAATCAGCGCAAGCGTTAACACACGCAGAAGCTGCATTATTGGCAGTATTACCACAAGCGCCCACACGGTATCGCCCCGACTTACATAACCAAGCAGCGCAACATGCACGTGATAAAGTGCTCAACCGTCTTGCAGAGTTTAAAGTGTGGCCGCAAAGCGTCATTGACGATGCAAAATTAGAGCATGTTTATAGCAGTCGCTTTAAATCACCGCAATTAGCCCCTTTGTTTGCAAGACGATTATTAAATCAACACCCAAAACAATTGATCATTAAAAGCACAATTAATGGAGAGTTACAGCAAAACTTACATGACTTAATTACAAACTACATTACACAATTACCAACGCGAAGTTCTGCAGCTATTTTGGTCGTGGATAACCGTACTTCGGCGGTTAAAGCGTATATAGGGACTGCTGATTTTGCTAATACAAAACGTTTTGGTTACATAGATATGATCCAAGCTATTCGATCGCCAGGCTCCACACTTAAACCTTTTTTGTATGGCTTAGCGTTAGACGATGGTTTAATCCATTCGCATTCATTATTAGCAGACACTCCTAGAAATAATGCACACTATCGTCCTGCAAATTTCAGTGGTGGTTTTAATGGGCCAGTATCGGTGCTTAGTGCATTGCAACGTTCTTTAAATATCCCCGCGGTTGACCTATTGCAGCGTTATGGCGTGAACCGCTTTGTTAGCCAATTAGATAATGCGGGATTAGCACTGTCTATTCCTCACAATGAGCCTAATTTATCAGTCATATTGGGCGGGGGAGGAACGTCACTAGAAGGCTTAGTTCAACAATACAGTGCATTGGCAAATGAAGGACAGGTGCACCAACTACGTTATTTACAGCATGAGTTAGCACAACCAAAATCAACACGGCGTTTATTATCGCCTGCAAGTGCGTGGGTGATCCAAGCTATTTTATCAGGGATTAGCCGCCCAGGTAGCATTCATACTTTGGCCTCTATGTATGAAACTAAAAAAATAGCCTGGAAAACAGGCACTAGCTATGGTTACCGTGATTCATGGGCAATAGGAGTGAATAAGCACTATACAATTGGCGTATGGGTCGGTCGACCTGATGGCACACCTATGCCTGGTCATTATGGTGGCAGTACTGCCGGGCCATTATTATTTAAAGTGGTTGATAATTTGGACCTCGATACAGTAAACATATCAAAACCGGATAACGTAACGGCAAAAAATATTTGTTGGCCATTAGGCACATTATATTCTGATCAAACAAAAATGTTTTGTCAGCAAAAACATCAGGCGTGGGTAATCGATGAGGTTGTGCCGCCAACTTGGCATCGTGAAGATGCTGATGCATGGCAAAATGGTCTTTTTACCTATTGGTTCAATCCAATCAACCAACAGCGGGTATCAATAGATTGCAATATAAAGGGTAAGCGCGCAAAACAAGTAGCGCTTTGGCCAAAAGTACTTGAACCATGGCTTATTAAAAACCAACGCAGAGCAGCCCTCATTCCAAAGCTTGATAAACAATGTATAGGTGCATTGCCATCTGCAAGCGCAACACTCAGAATTGTTGGTATAGAAAACAAGAGCATTTATCGAAAATCTGGGGTAAATGGCGAACCACCCAGTATTATATTGAAAACGGTAGGTGGAAGCGGACGTAAAAGTTGGTATATAAACGCTAAACAACACTATCAAACGTTAGAAAATGAGACGACCACTCATGTTTTTAGTGAGACAGCACAAGGTGATCAACAAATTATTGTACAAGATGAGTTGGGTAATACTGATATGGTAACTATCAGTCTTTAAATATTTGAAAACTAATAATGAGTGTTTTTGATAGGAGAAATATACCCAAGTCACGATCAAGATATGAGCGTTGCTTTTAAACTACCCCTTAAAGGAACCGCCATTATTGCGAAGTAACGCCTCAATAGTAAGCCCTGTGAAACGCTGAACCCTGCATCTTGAGGTGACTTGGGTACACACCAAAGTTTAAATAAATTAAACTTTGGTGTGATTTTTTACTTGTGCCAAATCCCTTTAGGGATTGATTCATCAAGCTTTTTATTTTGAGTAGGATCAAACGTTGGTAGTTTACCTGCTTTACGCTGAGCGGTGTAATCATTAGCTAGCCAAAAGACAACACCAGAGAGCATAAATAGTGCAATAACATTTACTATCGCCATTAAGCCCATTGATATATCAGCTAACGTCCAAATTAAGCCAAGTTCACTCACTGAGCCAAACATAACCATGCCAAGCACAATTAGGCGAAATATAAGCATGCCATGAGCATGATTGTGCTCTAAGAACATCAAGTTAGTTTCTGCGTACGAGTAGTTAGCGACAATCGATGTAAAAGCAAAGAATAAAATAGCGATGGCAACAAAAATAGCACCCCAACTACCCACATGCTGTTCAAGTGCCGCTTGTGTTAATGCAATACCAGTTACACCAGAGTCTGCAACTAATTGATCTGAGAGAAGGATCAAAGCAGCTGTTGCACTACAGATAACAACGGTATCAATAAATACACCGAGCATTTGTACATAACCTTGCGAAGCCGGGTGTGGGGGATTTGGTGTCGCGGTGGCAGCTGCATTTGCAGCACTACCCATACCAGCCTCATTTGAGAATAAGCCACGTTTGATACCTTGGATCATTGCTTGCATTACACCATAGCCAATTGCACCAGCACCAGCTTGTTCAATACCAAAGGCACTATTGATAATACGCATAAATACAGCGGGCAATTCTTGTGCATTTATAGCACATACATAAAGTGCAACAAGTAAATATGCTAACGCCATAAATGGCACAACTAATTCGGCAAAGCGAGATATTGTTTTCAGACCACCAAATATAATAATGCCAGAGCCAACAACTAACATTAAGCCAACAACATAATTAGGAATACCAAAGGCTACTTCAAAAGCTGCAGCGATTGAGTTTGATTGCACTGCATTAAACACTAAACCAAAGGCAAGTATCAGGCACAAAGAAAATACGATACCCATCCAGCGTTTACCCAAACCATATTGCATATAATAAGCTGGGCCGCCTCTAAAATTACCATGTTCGTCACGAATCTTGTAAGCCTGCGCCAACGTACTTTCAGCAAAACTTGTTGCCATGCCTATTAAAGCAATTAGCCACATCCAGAAAATAGCACCTGCACCGCCTAAATAAAGTGCAACAGCAACACCTGCCATATTACCTGTCCCAACACGGGCGGCGAGGGAAGTACAAAAAGCTTGAAATGACGAAATACCATCTTTATCGCACTGGCGAGAATTGAACATGACTTTAATCATGTGTGGGAATTGCACAAATTGAATAAACTTGAGTTTAATAGTAAAGAACAGTCCAGCTGCTATTAATAAGTAGACAAGGATATGACCCCACAGCAGCCCACTAATACTATTTATTATATCTATCATGTTATATGCCTAATGAACGAGTTAAAAAAACAGCGGGCAACTTATCATAAGCGAGGCAGATAGTTTAGTGTAACAATGAAAAAAGCTACGTTATCCACAGGCTTTTGTGGGTAACATGTCAGTTTCTTTTGTGTATCTTACAAAAGCGAAATAAATGCAAGATTAGTGATAATAACGCTTGCGTAAAATCAGCCGCGCCCTATAATGCGACCCCACTGAGACGGCAGAGCGCAACGCTTAGCGGGGCAAGAGTTAATCAGTGAGTCGAGTAAAACTTGAGTTTGAATTTTTATAAAGTTTAAATTTAAGTATTGACAAAAAAATAGGGAAGCGTAATATGCGCAGCCCTAGCGAGATAAAGCAAAGCGCTTTAATCGCAACGTTCTTTAACAATATAAAGCAATCATCTGTGTGGGCACTCGTACAGATTGAGTTCTAACAGCCGAACTTAGTTTACTAAGCAAGGCAAAAAATTTAGAGTCTCAATGTGATTTC
>NZ_JABEPJ010000050.1:0-693 GCF_013002825.1 Pseudoalteromonas sp. NEC-BIFX-2020_002 | reverse complement strand
ACACGCAGTTTGTGTTGCATAATCGCTTGTTGGACTGAGGCGCTACCTGCTCGGTGTGTTCGCGTTGGTATTGTTTATGCTATGGGAATTTGCTTTTTATGGCCTAACCGATATTTAGCCAATTTCATTGACGTGTATATCGTATCTAAGCTGTCCCTGCATTGCTCAGCGTTTATTATGTCCTTATTACACCTAAATTTAGCTTGATAAGCAACCATATTATTAAAACACACAGCCGCTATTAGCCTGAACAATTAAGCAGGTTAACATATTGATTCTATTAAGCAGGCTAGCCCGCTAACTCGTTCGCTCTGTTGTAACTGTTGCCGCATCCGACTCTGCTATACCAATAAATCGCAAGATGCCAACTTTGCATGATTGACAGGGCCAATGTGGTATCAATGGATCTTTTTCTGTTTTTGGCTTCACTGGTTTACATGTGTGTGACTCTTGAGTCCTTATTAACGCTAACTTTTGTTTACGACATGCATTAGCTAAAAAGCCATAGTGGCGAATGCGCATAAACCCTTTGGGCAATACATGTTGTAAGTAGCGCCGTAAAAATTCATCACAACTCAGAGTCATGACTTTATCGCGGTTGTTATCTGCATAATCGCGGTATTTAAAGCTCACTGTTTCTTCAGTCGCTGACACTAATCGCGATTCTGACATCACGCCTTTTCGGGTATAACG
>NZ_JABEPJ010000049.1:0-706 GCF_013002825.1 Pseudoalteromonas sp. NEC-BIFX-2020_002 | reverse complement strand
ACGCAGTAATTTCCTGTTGGATTATTAGTCCTTCGCTTTTGGTTTTTACTAAAATGATTATGTCATCAGCGTAACGTGCAAACTTAAGGTGTTTGTAGGTTAGCTTCTTATCTAATTCATCGAGTAAAATATTGGAAAGTAAAGGGGATAATGGCCCACCTTGAGGGACTCCTTTGGTTGACTCAAACCACAGACCCGTTTCGCGCTCTGCTACTCCCGCTCGGAGGTATTTACCAAGTAGGCGCATGAGTGCTTTGTCTTTGACTTTACGACCAACACGATTCATCAGCATGTCATGGTTTACTTCATCAAAGAACTTAGACAAGTCAATATCAACTGCTGTTTTATAACCTTGTTTAACACAAGATTGAACATGATTTACTGCTTGGCTGGCTCTTTTATGAGGGCGATAACCATAACTATGTGGTGAAAATAGAGGCTCAAAGTAAGGGCTAATCACTTGAGCAATAGCTTGTTGGATCACTCTGTCGATAACAGAAGGGATCCCAAGCATTCGCTCACCGCCATCGGGTTTGGGTATCATCACGCGTTTGACTGGCAAGGGTTGATAAGTGCCGCTAAGTAATTGTTGTTTAATACCTAACCAATGTAACTTAGCGAAGTGATTAAACTCTTCAATACTCATATTATCAATACCCGCAGCCCCTTTATTGCGCTTAACATGTTGCCATGCTACGCCAATATT
>NZ_JABEPJ010000048.1:0-802 GCF_013002825.1 Pseudoalteromonas sp. NEC-BIFX-2020_002 | reverse complement strand
GGTAAGTCATGAATACACTCATTGAACAAGTCAAAACTGAAATAGCCTATCTTGGTTATTCACAAAGTACCTGTAAAAGTTACTGCGAGCATTTACTTAAACTCAGCCATTATTTTAATAAACCACTTGATTTAATTGCTGATGATGAGCTGAATATCTTTTTTAAAGATCCCGCTATTCGTAAACTTTCTAGAGCAAGCCAAAAAGTACAGATAAACAGCATTTGGTTCTTGTTTAAGAATATTTTACATCGCCCACTGAACTTAGACATAGCCTTGCCTAAAGCAAAACCTCGGGCACCTACTTATTTATCGCGTGATGATATTCGACGACTTATAGAAAGTTGCACGGATATGCGCTTAAAAACATTGATAGTGGTGTGTTATGGATGTGGTTTGCGTATTGGCGAACTGCTGCGCATCAAAGTGCAAGACATCGATGGACAGCGTAAAACCATTTTAATTGAACATGGTAAAGGAGATAAGTCACGCTATGTTGTTGTATCAGATAGCGTGCTAAATCAATTACGTTGTTATTGGAAAATGTATCACCCAACGGGCTGGATGTTTTACTCGCGATTGTTAATGGATAAACCTATGTCAGCATCGACCTTCAGGAAGCCATTGAGAAAACACGCACAAGCGTGTGGTTTAAAGCACTGTAATCCACATGTATTACGCCATGCTTATGCAACACATCAACTTGAATCAGGTATGCCACTTCATCAACTTCAACACCAGCTTGGTCACAGTGACATTAGAACCACGCAAAGTTACTTACACTGGTTACCTGAATTAGGGCA
>NZ_JABEPJ010000047.1:0-803 GCF_013002825.1 Pseudoalteromonas sp. NEC-BIFX-2020_002 | reverse complement strand
AGATACACCGTGTACTAAAGCTACTAGCGGAAAATTGTAAGCGTCAATCCATTGAAAAAGAGAGTGACATTTGCCGTTTTAAAATAGGAAGTTACGCGATCAATGTTCCTTAAGAACTAAGCTATGAGTTATGCATGAAACATTGATTTATTATTCTATTTTTAAAATCAAACACAGCTAACAATTAATATAAATCTGCTAAGTAATGAAATTTAAATAGATCTTCTAAATCCACCTCTTATTATCAGAATTTGGGCCTCATTAAAATGAGCTGTATTTAAACAGTTTTATCGCGGTCCCAAATCGCTTTACTCAAGCTCTTGATGGCTTGAATAACTAACCGATAAAAATAGCGCAGTAAAATTCACTTCAAAAAACTCAGGTGAACTCATATCAAGTGATCTGTAGGGGTGGTAACAAATATAGAGTTGAATACGGTAAAACTACCTACCTGATCGTGTCTTTAATGATTCTGAAGAAATAGTCGAACAGGTATCGCAAGCATGGAATGGATTCATCTCAGTTCCTCGTACGGTTAAAAATGAGAGATTGGATAAAATTGACTTAATCTTTATGCAGATTGGTATTAACTCAGTACGATGTAGGTCGTGATTTATCGCGACAATCTATATATGGGGGTGTGTTGCTTTCAGGTGAACGCCTGAGCGACACTCGCCACCTTGCTCACTTTTTCACTTTCCTGCAGACGTAAAAAAGCCCGACTCTATGAGTCGGGCTTTCTTTATTTGGAGCCTGGCGATGACCTACTTTCACATAACAAATGCTACACTATCATCGGCGCT